>NZ_WTLC01000021.1:0-86453 GCF_011378875.1 Pseudoalteromonas sp. Z9A5 | reverse complement strand
ATAAAGCTGAAAATTTTTTCAGAAGCACTCAAACAATTAAATAAGGATTGCCGTGAGTGCTTGTAGCTTATTAATAATTGTGGGGATCCCTCAGGGTCAAATCTTGACTTCATACATCTACTTTCATTATGTTGAATTTAGAGAAAATACCAAAGGCACCCATTTCAAATAATAGGAGTTAATTTACTACTAACCGTTTTACTTAAACAACATAACACTAAAGAAAAGGATACTTCGATGCCTGCAATGAAGCTAATGCAATATGTAGGGATTGCGGCGCAAATAAGCCAGACGATGTAAAAGCAGTACAAACCGCTTTAAATTCACTTCTCTCCTTTATAGCAGCCACTCAAAAATTAAAAGTAGACAGGCGTTTAGGCTCACGCCTTGAAAACTCTAAAACCGTAGCCAATATTAAGTTGTTTTAAAGCAAAGTTGTAAATATGGTACGCCCAGACGGAAAAATAGATCCAAGTGAACGCTCTCATAAAAAATCAGTGAAAAGCTACTGGGGAAAAGTATTAAAAATATAGGAGTGGTCGATTCTAAAGTGTTTATGAACAAAGTAATAAAACCAACTCACATAAAGATTGGCTTAGCATCAACTCAAGCTGAAGTGTTGTTGCTAGGCACGGTAATACAGGAAAGTCGTTTGAAAATATAGACAGTAATTAGGTGAAAGTCCTGCTTTGAGTTATTTTCAAATTGAATCTGCTACGAATCATGATATTTGGAAAAATCACTTGAGCTATAGACCAGAGCTGGCACAAAAAGTAACGATGCTTATGCATGCGCTATTGCTAGAGTTCATTATTTAAGAGCCCAGCAGCTTTACCGAGAACAAGTGATGTTAATGCCCAGGTCAAATATTGGAAAAAATATTACAATACACCTCTAGGAACAGGTACAGTCCAAGAGTAGGTACATAATTGGCAAACATATGGAGTTGACGTATGAATATAAATAAAATTTTTACTTGTGTTTTCTTATTAATCACAAGCCATGTATCTATAGCTTCTGATTGTTTGAGCATAAAAGTAATTGAACCGATTAAAGTTAATGATAAAACTGAGCGTATGCAGTCAATCAAATTTGATAAAGTTAAACTGCTTCATAAAGATAAGTCGGGTATTTGTTTGCCTACTCAAGATACCTATGTTTTAGCTTTTAATGAAGGTGTTCCTTTTATTACGGCACGTTTAAAGGGGCATACACCAGACATAACCTTGATAGAAAAAAATGACAATGACTATGCGTTAATTAAGTATTACGCTGGTAATAAACTACAAGTATTGAAAGGGTATCAACTTATAGGTTCGGAGCTGTATGAACTACCTAATTTTACTTTAAGTGGTAATGTAAGCAGTATCAATATAATTGATGGATTAATTAACGTTGAGAATAATGAGTTAGTTGAAGAAAAGCCGACTAACTCGGTCACACTTTATGATTTTAGTTTATCTGGCGTATTTATTAAGCCTTAGACAGGTTTGAGCTATAACAGCATAACATCAACCCCCATCTTAATTTTTTGTTTAGTTAAGTTGGGTGTGTGATTTAGTTTCATGCAAGGTACGTTACTTTATAAAGCAACTATTGGGTTAACTAAAAGAAATGTATCGGCTGAGCGTAATACTTATGTCCGCAATTTACTTTTAAGCGAAAAATGATTAAAAATACAGTATTACTCACTTTAACTGTTGTATCGAGCACTGCATGTGCAAATATAAAAGAAAATAAAATAGCTCCAACATACAGTTTAGAGAATAAAACTAACGGATATTTTATGGAACCGGAAGTTTTAGAAACGCCGAAGCAGGTTAATGCTTTATTTAGTAAAAACTGGTTTTATTCCTATGAAGTTGTTTTAGATAGTAAGCCAGCTATTAAAGTTGATAGTTGTAAGGTTTTATCTAAGGCATTGCAAGAGGGCTATAAATCAGCAAATTATAAAGATCAGGTCGCGTTAATAGCTACCAATAAAATATGTACCACGTGGGCTGATATGGGGACGTTAAAGTCTTAAAAAGAAAGCTTTTTAGGTTCATTTAAACACAGTGCAGTATTGCCAAAAAAATGCCGCCTGAGTTGTCTTTAATTATTTCGAATGATGACGAGCGCCGCTTAGCAAAAGCAAGTAGCTGGGAAGAAATGAGCCACATTAAAAAAGTAGAACCTGTAAATGATGACCAAGCTATTTATTACGATAACAGTGGCGGTATTCAAAGATTAACAATAATGGCGAAGGGCGATTATAACCAAGATGGTATTGAGGACATAGTTCTGCATATGGCAAATGCAGTTGAACGTGGTAGTTACTCCTCTTCTTATGGCTATGTGCTAACACGACTAACCGCCGATGCACCTTATACGTTAATTAAGCAGTTTTAATTACTTAGTATTGCAAATATACACCGGCATAAAGCATTCATTTAAACCGTGAGTGCTTTATGTTTACTTATTATGCTTATATTAAAACCAATAATTTAAAGGAATATTTATAATGATTGATTTTGACGTGATTGAGCAAGTACTTGGCTCTAATTTTAGTAATAATGCGATGGGGTTATGCCGTGATTTGTTTAACGAAAACCCTGAGTATCGTTACAATCATAAGTTTAATAAAGCCTCTGTAGTGATGCCAGAAAAAGGCATGTCTGTTACTTTTGAAGAAAGAATGGCCGAGTGCCTGTTTTTTCATTTTGATGGCGATGATGATGCCGATATTACACCGTGTGCACTTGATGTTATTTCTTTAAATAAAAGTTCGACCCCTGATGACGTTAAAAATAAATACAAAGAATATAACGTTGTTGAAGAGCCTTTAAGTGCTGACGATGAACATTCAGCAATAAATAACACGCTTACTTTTATAATTAATAAAATATGTATACGTGCGCAATTTAACGACAATAATAAACTATCTATTTTAAGTGCGATAAAAAACGTCACTAATTTATAACTCCTCTTATTTAAGCTGATTCAAATATGATAAAAAATAACTTTTTTTTGGTTTTTTTGAGCTTTCTCTTATTTTTTATTGCACCGTGTAATGCAACTCAAAGTGAGTTAGGGGTTATATTTAAATGCCAAGCAGATGCACCTAAGCCAATTGAAATTGTTGTTAGTAAAATGAATGGAACATTTAAGTTGGAGACGTTTAATGTTGAAGGAACCAACCTCACCAACTCTATCCGACTTAATGATGTAACTAAGTCGAGTTATCACCGTTTTTTGGTAACAGAGCATAGTATGACTTTTACACAAGCTAATGGTGGAGTCGTAGTAAGCGATTACTATAGTGAAGAGTTTGATATGGTTACAGAGGAAAGATCAGTAACCATACAAAAAAATGGCAAAAAAGACTATTGGACCTGTGATGATTCAAGTTTTAGCAAGTTATCTGCTATTGATGATTTTTAAGTGCAAGCAATATACAAATTGCCTAGATAGAATTACATGTAATAAAAACAGTATTCATGAAAAATTGACTTATTTATATAAAGCACAAGAAAATTGGTTTGCCGTTCTTGAGCATTCACAATATGTTTTTGAAAACAGTAAATTTGAGCATGATAGAAAACATGCAATTAAGCTGATTAAGTTAGGACAGGAAAAATTAAATAAAAAATGTTTATTTAGATGCCAGAAGAGCGTGCATAAAAAAGGCTATCAACGATAGCCTTTATATTTTATACAAATAGTGTTGGTAATATTACCTAAATAGCGCCTATTCGTATTCTAACGGGTCTGTAATATTGTTTAATGCAAATGCTTCAAGACGTTCTTGGCAAGCACCACATTTACCACAGGCTTTTTCACGACCATTGTAGCAAGTCCATGTTTGGCTGTAGTCTAAACCCATTTCCATACCGTCGGTTAAAATACCAATTTTAGTATTATTTAAGTACGGGCTAAAAATTTCTACCGCGTCGTAGTTTGCAATACGGCAAACATCATCCATTTTTTGCACAAATTCAGGACGGCAATCAGGGTAAATAGCATGATCCCCAGAATGAGCACCGTAATAAACTTGGCTTGCTTTAAGTGATACCGCGTAACCTACCGCTAAAGAGAGTAAGATCATATTACGATTAGGCACAATCGTACTTTTCATGCTTTCTTCTTCGTAATGGCCTTCAGGTACGTCAATATCATCGGTAAGTGACGAGCCACCAATAAGCTGATTAATTGCCGAAATATCTACAATTTTGTGCGGCACGTTTAGTTTTTCGCACACACTTGCTGCCACTTTAAGCTCTTTTACATGACGCTGACCATAGTCAAATGATAGGGCATATACATCATGGCCTTGTTGCAGGGCTTTATTTAATACGGTAAATGAGTCCATACCGCCGGAATAAATAACAACTACTTTTTGCGTCATATCTGTTTTGCTCTTAGTTTTAATAGAGGTTTATATCAGGGCGCGATATACTACACGCCCGCAGCTTAAATAACAATTTTTGCACAGCGCTTTTTGGGTTTTTATAGTAGCAATTTTGCTGCTAGGTAGTAAGTGAGATCTCTTTTGTACAAAATTAATGAAGTGTTTGAAACCATTCAAGGTGAAGCAAGTTTTACTGGCACACCCTCAATATTTTTACGACTACAAGGCTGCCCTGTAGGATGTTCTTGGTGCGACACCAAGCAAACGTGGGATGTAGATAACGTATATAAAGTATCGCTCGACGAAACCGTAGAAAAAAAGGCTGACTCAGATCATTGGGCAACGGCAAGCGCCGAGCAAGTACTCGCATTATTTCAATCGCGAGGTTACACAGCTAAGCACGTTGTAATAACTGGCGGCGAACCATGTATGTTCGATTTAAACCCAGTGTGTAACTTATTACACGAGAACGGCTTTAGCACGCAAATAGAAACCAGTGGTACATTTGAAATACTTGCCCCAGAGCAAACGTGGGTAACGGTATCGCCAAAAATTAATATGCGTGGCGGTTATGAAGTACTTACCAGCGCTATGAAGCGCGCAAACGAAATTAAACACCCCGTTGCTATGCAAAAACACGTAGAAGAGCTCGAAGCGTTATTTGCTAAAACAGGTGTTAATCCAAAGCTTGTTTACTTACAGCCAATTAGCCAAAAAGTATCAGCCACCAAATTAGCAATCGACACCTGCATTGCTAAAAACTGGCGCCTATCAATACAAGTTCACAAGTATTTAGGTATTAATTAATACCCACTTTGCATAAAGTTATAGTACGTAGGTTGGGTAGAGCGTAGCGAAACCCAACGTACCTTCAATCACACACCGTTCTTAACAACTTTCCATGATATTGAAATAGGTAGGCTGTATAGCTGAAGCGCCATCCGTCAATCCTAAATTTTGTAGCCTTAAACTACATCTACCCCAAAGTTCATATCTTCTTCGTTAATAGCCATAACTAGTTTATTATGCGCGACTCAAAACACGCTACTACAAACTACTAGGCTTATATGTCCGCAAACGCGCTTTACACCGACCTCTCTGATTACTACGACTTAATGTGCGCAGATATAGATTATCAAGCCCAAAGTAATTCTATTCACAGGCTGCACCAAATTTTTGGTAATAGCGGAAACACCCACCTCGATTTAGCGTGTGGCACCGGCCCGCATGTACGTCATTTTATAGATAACGGTTACCAAAGTAGTGGCCTTGATTTAAACCAACCAATGCTTGATAAAGCAAAAATTCGCTGCCCAGAAGCGCAATTTTCGTTGCAAAACATGAGTGAATTTAAAGTCACTGAGCACTTGGATTTAATTACCTGTTTTTTGTATTCACTGCATTACTGCGACGGTATTGATAAGTTAAAAGAATGCCTTGCTAGCGTACACAGTGCATTAAACACAGGTGGAATATTTTGCTTTAACGCCGTTGATAAAAATAAAATCGACAGCGATTCATTTGTAGAGCATACCGCAACAAGTGAAAATAGCTTATTCACATTTCGCTCTGGCTGGCACTACAGTGGCACAGGCAATAAACAGCTATTAAAACTCAACATAGAAAAAACCACCGCAGACAACACACTCGTATGGCACGACGAGCATCCAATGGTTGCTTTTAGTTATACCGAGCTTAAAGAAGCCTTAAAACCGTACTTCGAAATCCACGTGTTTGAACATGACTACGACAAAATAACCCCATGGGCACAGCGCTCAGGCAACGCTATTTTCGTCTGCGTAAAAATTTAAGTTATGGTGTGATGGCGGGGGAGGTTTAACCTATGTATGATCAAATGGTTAAAAGTAGCAAAAGTTGACGTTACTGACATTGGCACTAAACGATGAATGAGGTGAAAGCCAAGGGTCTTAATTAATCATCAATGATGCTTAATTATACTGTCTAACTAGGTGCGTAGTCATATTTAAATTGAGTTTAAATTGACTTTAAATAATAAGAACACTTGGTTTTTGAATAAAAAAGTTCAAGAAAACACAGTTGCCTGCTTGACCAAAATTTTCTAGTGGGGGACTCTTTTGGTTTTAGTTGAAAATGCGTTTGCAAGGTTAAAACATTTTCGTGCAATAGTAGCATATGCGATGAATTAAAATTGTAATTTGAGATCAAGGCAGTACTGGCGCATTCAATGATTTAGCTGCTAATTTGAAAGATCAGCAGCTCCTAGTCTCACCCTTAAAAGTTATACTGAATGGAGAGTGATAATGCTGTTACAGAACCATCATCAAATGCCCCTATAATACCTGTTCTTGCTTCAGTAGTGATACGATTTACGAACCCAGTAACCTTTACCTTATCTTGTGTATAAGATGTGCCAATTCCAAATTGCTTTATATTGCCATAAAAGCCATTAAGCGTTTGTTCCTCGTTTGGTCCGGATTCATAACCACCACGTACGAATCCAACCCACCGTTCCGTAAATAGATGTAAAGCACCTAAGCTATATTTATATGAGTCTTCTGAAATATTTGCAATAGGAAAACCGCTTGGTGGTTTTACTTCATAACCATCCCAATTCGTCCATCTTACAGTACCGAAAACCAAGTTTTCTGTACTCACAGGAAAGCGAAAGTCGAGATTAACTGATTCAGGAGTCGTAACATCAAACTTCCCTGTTTCCACGCCATTTTCTGTAGCATCTAACTCTTGGTCAACGTCAGAAAAGTACGTGAGTCCAACAAGTACATGATACTGCGGAATTTCATATGTTGCTCCAGCTACATAACCAAAGCTGACATTACCTTTAGTTTCTAGCGTATATCCACCTTCAACTAACGTAGCAGGTGCATACGTTGTTGCATCTTTTTTATGTCCACTTATTCCGCCATGTACCGCCCAATTCTCGCTAAGTTTATATCTCAATAGACCAGTAATACTATCAACTTGTACTTCATTTTTTACCCCCGCAAAAAAACCTTCACCATAAGTGGTCTCATTATAAAAAGGCGTATCTTTTATTAATGCAAACGATAGTTTTTCGTTTATATCTTGCTTATAGGTAAATGAATAAACTTTAATGTCATCCGTTAGCTGCCCTGTATCTATACCTGCTATATCCGTTCCTGAAAAATCGACTGAAATTTGGCTATATGTAGCTTCAATAAAAGTTCCTTCTTCAAATAGTTTAGTGATAGGCATTCCACTAAAGTCAATGGCTCCCGCTAACGCATTACTACTAATGATGGACATTACTACGGTGCTTGCTAATACTTTTTTACTCAATTTATTTTTAAAGTTTTTATTATTAAACATATTGTTCTGCTCCCCATGGTCTATTAGAAATAATTATTATTTTAAATGCTTTGGTATACATTTTAGTTTAATATACATACATAAATAGGTTTTGCTAGTAAAATGTATACCAGAAAGGTTAATTTATCATCAGAATACGTCTGTTCATCTCAAATAAGAGATCCAAAAATTATTTTTTTCTTAATGTTGATGGGAAGGAAGCATAAAAAGATAAGGGAAAAGAAAGACTAGAAGGAATACATTTTTGAATTGCTCATGCAAACAACCCTGAACTATTACAGGCAAAGTATTAAAAGATAAAATTGAGTAAATGAGAAAAGAATAAAACTATTTTAAAACGCTTTAATTTATTACCAGGCTTTGGTTCTAAAAATGACGAGTAAATTTATTAGATCAATAATTTAAATATATAACAGGAGAATAATATGACCGTATATGGCTTGCACCATGTTGCCTATCGTTGTCGCGATGCTAAAGAAACAACTGAATTCTATAAAAAATACATGGACCTTAATCTAACTATCTCCGTTGCAGAAAATAAGGTGCCATCAACAGGCGAATGGTCCCCTCATATTCATATTTTTTTAAAGATGGAGGATGGTTCATTTTTAGCATTTTTCGAATTGCCGGAATCACCAGATATGCAGATGGATAAGAACACACCTGATTGGGTACAGCATTTAGCACTTCGCGTTGCGGACATGGAAACTCTTTTAGCCTATAAAAATCGCTTGCAAGACGGGGGCATCAAGGTGGTTGGGCCTACTGATCACAAAATTTGCCAGTCTATATATTTCTTTGATCCGAATGGGCACCGAATGGAGTTAGTTGCAGACACAACAACACCAGAAATGGTCTTAAAGTTAAACCAAAGAGCAGGACCAATGTTAGAAGAGTGGTCGAAGACGAAACGTGCACCTGATGTTGACGATTTCATGCACGGCAATACATAACATCATAGTATATAAACCCTGTATTCCTTATGTTTAAGGAGTACAGGAATAATATTTTTTTATCTATTTTTATAAAACTGCCAATGTTAAATGCTTGGTGATATTTTATTAACCACTAATAGTTGCTTTCTAGCATCTTTCGAAATTAAATCCGCAGCCACGAGAATATGCTCTTGCATACGATTAGATGCTCGAGTTGATTGACCAGCTTGCAGGCTATCTAAAATTTGTTCATGATCGCGCTGCGAGCCTTCCAATAGAGTCATATTTGGGCTAGTCAACGTAGTGGCAATCACTTTAAATGAGAGCATCGGCATCATAACTACTTTTGCCAAAGAGCTACTAAGGGTGTCGTTATTAGCAGCATCAACAATAGTTTGATGAAATAGCTCATTCATATTTCGCCATTCGTTATGCTGAAATCCCTCTCCCGCACCTTCAAGTAACATTCTTCCTTTTTCAATACAACTTTTCAGTATTGCTGTGGTTTCATCTGACAAGCCTGTTTCGCACACTATTTGGCAGGCGAGCCCTTCTAAAGCACTTCGCACTTTAAATGCATCAAAAATAGTCTCAAGATTAATCGTGCGAACCCGATAACCTCGTTGTGATTCGTACTCCAGCAACCCTTCGTTTGCTAATGCTTGCATTGCAGCACGCACAGGCGTGCGAGACATACTTAGAAGATCACTGATCTGCCTCTCTGTAATAGACGCTCCATCAGCAAGGACTCCAATTAAAATGACCTCACGCAGTTTTTCAATAGCTTGTTCAGTTAACGTCAAAATATTTCCTTTTGGTATACATTATTTATAGCAAGCCAAAGTAGATTATAATCGATCTTGAGAAAGAATAATTTCTCGCTATGTGCGGTGTAAGCTAGTATTCGGGATTTTGTGTCATTTTTTTCAAATAGTCAAAAAAGAGATGATAAATAACCAAACCAACATTTAATGTAAAACCTATAAGATGAAGATGTTTACGCTACGTATTACTTACCTTAATGATTTTAGATAACCCTTATGAATATACTCATATTTTGCTATAGCTTTTAGAATCTAGCCCAAATTTAACAAAAATAATGTGATATATTAGAGACGTTATCACAATCTAATTTCCAATTTATTCAAAGTAGAATACGTAAATAATCATCATAATAATGTTTTACTTTGGTCCTTAACCTGATATTAAAGTTAAATAGAGATCGTTTTATTTTGGACGCAAGACAAATAAAAAGTAGAAAAAAGATCGAGCAAGCGCTCGCAACGTTATTAGAAACAAAGTCTTTAGATGAACTTTCTATTGAAGAAATAGCGCTAAAAGCAGGCGTTTCACGTCCAACGTTTTATCGTAATTATACAGGGCGACAGGCAATATTGGATGAAGCGGTGAAGGAATGGCAAGATCAACTAGATGTTAAAATTGAGCAAGTGAGTCAGTATAAGATGGAGCCTAGTGTAAATCTTCTCGCCGGATACTTTCGCATTGTTTTTGATAGTATAGATCCAGAAAATCATCTTTTACACTTAGCTTTACGCGGTCACGCAGGGTTAAAAACGAAATTATTATTGCAAGAGCGCGGTCGAAAAAGGGCGGTAAGTTTACTCAAAGAGTCTTATGGTCACTCTCTTGGTGATAATGATATGCAGTTTATTGCTACTTTTACTACCGCTGCATTAGATGGTGTTTTGCAAAGTTTTTTACAAAAAAATAATCCTTGGGATATCGAAACAACGTCATTCAATGTCGCACAACTTATTCACCTTGGTGTTGATAACTTCAAGTCTTTTCAAACGAAATAAAAATGACTAATTTTTATTTCAACGATATTTTAAAAATTCTCAAGTGATGTCCATAAACTATTTTTGTTTAATATAGACTATATTCCGACGAGTATATGATCGTGCTTATATTCAAAGATAAACATACATTTCTCTAAACCTCGCAATGTTTCACTTTAATCAAATGATCTGGAAATAACTTCATTTATGCCAACATGCATAAATAATTGAACACACTTTTTTATTTACGACGTTATGTGTGCTGAAAGTAGAGTAATGCAGGAGCAATGAGTGATAACAACGAGATGCAAATATTTTTGCCTAGCGCTAACTCAATTTTCTTGTCGTTAAATAGACCCCAATATAAGCCGATTTGTGTTGAACGTTATATAAGAGAGGTGCTTTCGGATGAAATTTACTTATCTCTTTTGATTAAATCCTAGATACGTTACAAGTTGTAATATATCTTGCGTTTACATTACACTTTGTAATATATTATTTACGTTAAGGTTTGAATTAACAAAAACACACAACACACACTACACAACACACACAATTATTGAAAATGTCACTTCACGGCATTGTGGGGAGTAATAATGAATAGAAAAGTAATGCAATCAGCTCTAGATTTAATCAGCGACACATCTCGTCATTTCATTGAGAGTAACCCTGGGCTATTTATCAATGGACAATGGACAGCCAGTAACAGTGATCAAACGACTGATGTCATTGATCCATCGACTGCAACGGTCATCGGTCAAACAGTTCGCGCAACAGCGCAAGACGTAGATAGGGCTTGTGCGGCGGCCAAAAGCGCTTTTGCTATTGGCTCTCCATGGCGTAAATGTAGCCCTCAAGATCGTGAGAAGCTGCTGAACAAACTAGCAGACGCGATTGAAGAAGACAGTGAAACACTTGCTGATCTTATCGCTGCAGATTTAGGTCTACCTCGCCACCTTGCCCTTGGTTTTGAAGTGTTGAAAACCGTTCAAACCTTTCGTTATTTTGCGGGTTTCCCAACAAAGATTAAGGGTGAAACAATCGATATTGATCCTGATATGCACGAAGGTGATTACTTTAGTTACACAACAAAAGAGCCAGTAGGTGTTGTTGGTGCCATTATTCCTTGGAATGCTCCATTAATGATAGCGAGCTGGAAGTTAGCGCCAGCACTTGCTGCAGGTTGTACTGTAGTTATGAAACCTGCTGAAGACGCCTCATTAGTTGTACTCCGTCTTGCAGAACTTGTGCGACAGGTTGGTTTTCCTGCAGGTGTATTTAATGTGGTAACGGGTGAAGGTCCAGTAGTTGGAGAAGCTATATTAGATAACCCAAACATAGACAAATTTGCCTTTACTGGCTCAACTTCTATCGGTAAACACATTCACGAAAAAGCATCAAATAGAATGGTGCGCCTAAGTTTAGAACTAGGCGGAAAAAATCCAGTAATTGTTATGGGTGATGCGGATCTTGAACCTATAGTTCCGATGATTTGCATGGCGACATTTGCCAACTCAGGTCAGATCTGCGTATCTGGCTCTAAGGTTATTGCTCATACCTCTATTGCTGAAAAATTGGCTAAAGCTTGTATTGCGTTTACAGAAAACTTACCACAAGGTAATGCATTACAAGATGGTAATATGATTGGCCCTATGTGCTCTGCAACCCAATTTGAACGTGTAATGAACTACATTAAACTTGGCGAAAAAGAAGGTCGAGTTCTAGTCGGAGGAAAGGCAATTGAAAGTGATGGTTATTTTATTAAACCCACTATTATCACCGATCTCCCTAAAAATAGTGCGTTACTTACAGAAGAAATTTTTGGTCCTGTAATGACTATCGAAACTTTTGATGATATCAACGAAGTCATCGAGGCAGCTAATGCATCTGACTATGGTTTGTGTGCAACCATTTTCGGTTCAAACCACGCGACTCTTCAACGAACGGCACGTGACTTGCGCGTTGGTACGGTGTTTATAAATAGTGCAGCTTTCCCCCCTGCAGGCGTACCAACTGGAGGCTTCCGTCAATCTGGTGTTGGACGTGATTTAGGCACTGAAGGACTTGGTGGTTATTTAGAATCAAAATCGGTTATCGCTCGCATCGGAGAACAACACTAATGAAATTACTTGATGAAAAAGATCTTGCTGCAGAGCTTGCAATAGACCAAGCAATGTTAACAATAGCAGAGGGGCGAACAGCGCCTCCTAGTGACATGGTTGTATATCCGTTTGAAGAGAATCCTGGTCGGAAAAATGTAGACAAACTCATGAAGCTTTTGTTTAAGGAAATCCCTGAATATGATCCTGAATTCGCGAAAAAAATGAGCATGTCGAACTGGTCTGGGGACCCGTTGTCGGATGCTGCTATTCTTAAAATTCGTCGTGACGGCGAGAACCCGCATGAAGTAATCAACCAAATTTTGACGGGTGGCATTGATGCCGTTGAAAGCCCATCTCCTGAATTGAAAGCTATTTGGGAAGAGGTCTCTGAAGATCCAGAATGGCTAGATTGGGACAAGATAGAGCTCGGTGCAAAAACTTATCGTGGTTATGGTTCTTATGGTTTTCAATTTCAAGGTATTGCTACATTAGACGGTTACCGCGTTCGTAACATTTCACGTACATTAATGTCCACAGGACAATATTCAGATGATACTGCATATAAACGTTTCTTGTTAACCTGTAACTTCTGGACTGAAATTTCTGAAGTGGGCGGCATGAAAAAATTTGGGGAAGGCTGGAAAACAGCACTTCGTGTGCGCTTGCTGCATACACTTATCCGTCGTGCGGTGTTTAGTAGCGAAAAGTGGGACCCTGAAGAGTTCGGCATGCCGATTAACCAAGCAGGTTTACTGGCTGCACCAATTATTTCCGCTTTAGTTTTGGGTAAAGCCAGTCGTATGTTGGGTCGAAAAGTAACCGATGAAGAAATCGAAGCAATGATGCACTTGTGGCGCTATGTGTCACATGTGATGGGTTACAGCTATGATATTCCATTCCCTACAACGATCAAGGAGGGGCAGAAAATTTTGTATCACTTGATGCTTTCGTCAGAAGCGTCGGATGATCCGGATGGTATTCGCTTGTGTAAATCCTTTATGGATTGTTTTGAACCGCCTAAAGAACTTAAAGGTCTTGAGAGATTTAAGCGTTGGTGGGAATACAAGTCAAACATAGCGATGACTGCATTTTTTGTTTCACCCGAAACACATGAGGTTGCAGAGCTTCCTAAAGCGAAATTTTGGGGGCTTGTTTATTTGATCGTAACAGGACCAAAGAATTATATTCGAGGTACACGTCGGTTGAACAATCCAGCTTATGCTGAAAAGCTTGATAAGAAAATTACCAAAGAAAGGCGAGATTGGGTAAATCGTCAACTCAATGAGGCTGATCTAGTGTACCGACCACAGTCTAAGTTTTAGATAAAAATGACAAGGCCGCATATATTGCGGTCTGTTTCATAAGCATGTAAAAATAATATTTTACTAAACGGCTATGGAATATACTCAACACTACACATTTAAGAGGTTTTTAAATGGTTAATAAAACACTTAATTACGTTAAAGCAGATGCAACTCATATTGATTTTCCTGTCACCAATAGAGAAGAACATTTTGAGTGGTGGTACTTTGATGCCCATTTTGAGAATGGTGACTTCCTGGTTGTAATGTTCTCCTTAAATGACACACGGCTAAAACCTAGACAACCTTCTGTTAGATTAAATATTTATCCGAGGGGCCAATCTGAAATATCTAAAATAAAGAAATACACGGAGACAGACGTATCAACTAGCGATATAAAGTGTGATGTAACATTTGGTAAAGAAGAATACTGCAAAGACTGTGGCGATCATTACGAACTTTATACAATGATTGACGGCTATGGTGCAAAGTTAACCTTAAATAAAGGTAATCACCCGTACACATCCGAAGGAACCGACACACCAATGCCTTGGACAGTTGCTGTTCCTTCTGGTCATATCGAAGGCGAACTTTATAAAAATGGTAAAACAACAAAAGTAAAAGGAACAGGTTATCACGATCATAATTGGGGGGAAAAAAGTCTAGCGGGTAGGGTGAAAAATTGGTACTGGGGGAAAGTGCATTCATCTGATATTTCTATCGACTACTCTGTAATTATGGATTTTGAAGATAATATACTTCAGTCTGGCGCATTGGTCACTGACAGTAAAAATCTTATAATATCTCCTTCTGAATCGATGACAGATCCAGAGAATGTAAAAGCCACAGCTGTCATTAATGACATCATGACTGAAGATATCATGGGTTATACATTCTCAAAAAGTTTGACGCTTAAAGGTTCAAAAGGTGATTTAAGTTATATCGCCAATATAGACCTTATAGCTTTAGTAATGATTGAACCAGGGGAGTTCCTTCCTGGAGAAGATGCTTATCGTTACATAGCAAAAGAAGAGCTTATAGTAACTCGAAATGGCGTTACCCAAACCTATCTATCAGAAGGTTTACATGAAATTGTTTATCCAAAAAAGTAATAGGTCTTAAAATGAGAAAGAAACTTGTAATAGTCGGTGGCGGCTATTTAGGCGTTGAATTAGCTAAAGCGTTAGATAATGATCTTGACGTTACACTTATAGAGCAACGCAAATCCTTCGTTCATGCGCCAGCAATGATACGTGCCATTGTAGACCCTTCGTTATTAGATCGCGCATTAATGCCTTATGACTTACTCCTATCAAAAGGGAAAGTAATAAAAGGAAAAGTGACTAGCGTAGATGAAAATGGTGTCACGTTAATGGATGACACACACATTGCGGCCGACTTTATAGTCATTGCAACGGGATCTACTAATGGAGACGCTTTCAAACCTGCAGGTGATAATATCGATGACTTTTGTTCTGTCGTCAAGGGGTTACATGATAAATTAAAAGCAGCATCGTCTGTTGCTATTGTCGGTGCCGGTACTGTTGGAACAGAGTTAGCTGGTGAAATTAGTTATGCAATGTCAGAGAAAAACGTTACGTTGATCTCTAGTGATTCCAGTCTATTTTTACAAATGCCACCTAAGTTTGGAGCTTCCCTTGCCTCAAAACTTAATGACGCTGGTGTTGATGTAAAGTTAGGTGTGAGAGTGAACAATCTTGAAAGCTTAACCACTCCTTATTCTGGTACCCTTAGTTTGTCTGACGGTAATACACTGATAGCAGATCTGATCATTCCTACGGTAGGTTCACGTGCTGCTTCAGTTGTACTTAACGGGTTACCTAACATTACAAAAGATAAATCGGATCGTGTTAAGGTCGATAGTTACTTACGTCCATCTACATTTGATAATGTATTTGCTGCAGGTGATGTTGCAAATAACACAGATGCTATGACGATTGTTGCTGTTAGTCGACAAGTACGATGGCTTACCAAAATGCTAAAAGAACAAGTGAAAGGAAAGGCCCTAAATCAAATTAAACCTTACTCCCCTTGGGCCGCAGGAAAAGCACCTTTATTTTTGCCACTAGGTCCAAATAAAGGTAATTCATTTCTTGTTATTGCAACCTTTGGAAATTGGGTAACGAGTGTTATCAAAGGTAAAGATTTGTTTATAAGTAAATATCGCAAACTTTTAGGTTTAAAAGGTTAAAGTTTCAGAGTTATTGTACTTTAGTCACTCTTTTTTCTTATGAGATAACTCCAAACGCTATCCAGCCTGTGATGGGCTGGATTGAATTTTTTTAGTTATTTGATTTAAACTTAACAACTGTCTGCTTGATAGATCCAAAGATTGAACTACCTTTTGCATCATTCATTTCTATACACACATGATCGCCAAACTGTAGGAAAGGTGTACTTGGTTTACCATACTGAATTGTTTCAATCATACGTATCTCGCCTAAACAAGAATAACCTAATCCACCTTCTGGAACAGGTTTACCAGGACCACCATTTTGTTTGTTAGATACAGTACCTGATCCAACAATAGTCCCAGCACCTAAAGGACGTGTTTTAGCGGCATGAGATATAATGGTCGAAAAATTAAAGGTCATATCTACGCCTGCGTTAGCCTTACCAAATAACTCCCCATTAATGGTAACAAGTAGCGGTAAATGGAGCTTTCCTCCATGCCATGCATCACCCAGCTCATCAGGCGTTACTGCAACAGGTGAAAATGTACCGAAAGGTTTGGCTTGATAAAAACCAAACCCTTTAGCGAGTTCTGCAGGAACTTCGTTACGTAACGTTACATCATTAACTAACATCACTAACTTGATTTTATCTGCAGCGTCTTCAGGCTTGGTTCCCATTTTTACATCGTCAGTAATAACAGCAATTTCACCTTCGAGATCCATCCCCCAAGACTCATCCTCTAGTGGAATATCATCGTGGGGTGCAAGAAATACGTCAGACCCCCCTTGGTAAATTAGAGGTTCTGTCCAGAAGCTTTCTGGCAATACAGCATTTCGTGCTTTACGGACTAACTCAACGTGGTTTACATAAGCCGAGCCATCAGCCCATTGATAAGCGCGAGGTAGTGGCGCAGTACAAGCAGACTGGTTAAAAGGTTGAGACTCTAAACTACCATTATTTAGAGCAAGGTAAACAGTATTAAGTAATGGTGATGTTGTACTCCAATTATCAAGTGCTTGCTGTAGCGAACTGGCTATATTAGGTACTGTAATGCACTGACTTAAATCACGAGAGACGACAACTAGTTGACCATCTCGTGTATCGTTTTTTAATGTTGCTAGTTTCATGTGTCGATTCCTTTTATAAGCTTAATTATTTATCACGCATCCCACAGGTGTGTTGGGATCTCGCTTGGTTTTATATTCCGATTCGATCATCTACTACTTAACTACATCGAGTTTCTTGAGCCTTCTATATGTCCTGTTATTACTCGTTGGTCTAGGCACTGACTATTCGTCATCAAATAAGGATATAAATAGAAAACAATTATTAGATACATTTGGAACTATGTCAATTGTTTAGCATTGCGTTTTTTATTTTTTAATATATTAACAATGTTTAAATTATAGATTCTTATGCATAACATGCTTTTAAATATGATTTTTATTTATGTTTCATTGTTTGTTGCAATTTATTTAATCTCAACTAAACTAGTTCCATATGAAACAAACTCCAATTGTTTAAGGTCGAGATTATCTATGTACAGCCGGTTAGTTGAATAACATTAGGCTATATGGTCAAGGTCTTTAATAAATAACGAGAGACAGTATTGTAATGAGCAAACCAATAAAAGAATTCATTTTTAGTGATTTTTTTCCTTATCAGGTAAGAGTTTACTACACATCTATAAGCAGTAAGGTCCGAGAAGCATATGCTACATCCCATGGACTTTCTGTTCACGAATGGCGAGTTTTAGTTGTGCTTAATGAGCATAAACACGTAACGGCAAAAGATGTCGTTAAATATTCTAGTATGGCTAAGGTTAATGTTTCTAGGGGGGTTGCAGACCTTGAAAAACGTAAATATTTAGAGCGACACGAAGACCCAACAGATCGCAGATCGGTACTCTTGAATTTAACGCCTAAAGGAAAAAAGGCGATGACCGAGTTGATCCCAATTGTTCGTGATGTAGAAAAACAGGCACTTGACGGTTTATCGCAGGATGAGCGTGAAACATTAATCCGGCTAATGGAAAAAGTTCGCTTGAATGCTGAAGGTATAAAATTGCATTCATCTGAACAAATCACAAGAAAATAGGGGAGATAATCTGTGAAACTATATACATATTGGCGTTCGTCTGCTGCTTATCGCGTGCGCATTGGTCTTAGCTTAAAAGGTCTGCCTTATAAAAGTGTTCCTGTTCATTTACTTAGAGATGGCGGTGAACAACTTAAACAAAGCTATGCAAAAATAAACCCTCAAAGGCAGGTACCTTCAATGGAGTTAGATGATGGAACCATCTTAATTCAATCTTTAGCTATCCTAGAATACTTAGATGAAACCTACCCAGAGCCACCACTACTTCCCTGTGAGCCAGTAGATAGAGCTCGAGTACGAGCATTATCTCAAGTAATTGCTTGCGATATCCATCCAGTTAATAACCTTAATGTTCTAAATTATCTAATTAACGACATGAAGGTTGATCCAGAAAATAAAGTTATTTGGTATCGCAACACTATTGAAAAAGGCTTTCCTGCACTTGAAAAACTATTAACTTGTTCTACTAAAACTGGAAAATTTTGCCATGGTGACACACCGACTCTAGCAGACGTGTTATTAGTACCTCAGGTATATAATGCCCGCCGCTTTGATGTCGATCTGTCTCCCTTTCCAACGATTTGTCGGATAGAGGCGGCATGCTTAGAACTTGATAGTTTTCGTGCAGCTATTCCCGAAGTTCAAGCTGACGCCCATAAAATTTAATTAGAGAACTATTGATATGAAATTCAACGCGCAGGAAAACCCTAAAGAATCGAACCTTCCACTGGCAGGTCTAAAAGTATTAGCTATAGAGCAAGCTGTTGCAGCTCCTTTTGCTACTTCTCGCCTTGCCGATGCTGGCGCCCAGGTTATAAAAATTGAACGACCAGCTGGAGATTTTGCTCGCGGATATGACACTGTTGCAGCGGGACAGAGCAGCTATTTTGTTTGGCTTAACCGGGGTAAAGACACGTTCACTGTTGATCTAACTACTCCTGAAGGAAAAGACGATCTAACGAATCTTTTATCTGAAGCTGATGTTCTTGTTCAAAATCTTAAACCAGGTTCATTAGCCAGGTTAGGCTTCGATTTCGAGATGCTTAAACGTGATTATCCTAAACTTATTGTTTGTTCTATTAGTGGCTATGGTGAAGAAGGGCCAATGGCACATCGAAAAGCTTATGATCTTTTAATTCAAGCAGAGTCAGGTCTTTGTTCTATTACTGGCGGACCAGATCAGGCAGCTCGTGTTGGCACTTCTGTTGTCGATATTGCTACTGGGGCGGCTGCACATGCAGCCATTTTGGAAGCTTTAATTGGTCGAGGAATAACTGGTAAAGGGGCTCAAATATCAGTTTCAATGTTTGATGTTATGGCTGATTGGCTCACTGTACCACTGCTTCATTTTGAAGGCGGAAAACCGCCAAAGCGTGTAGGTATGGCTCACCCATCAATTTCTCCTTACGGTGTTTTTGATACTAAAGATGGTCAACAAATTTTGATCTCTATTCAAAGCGATAGAGAGTGGGTCAAGCTTTGCTCTGAATTTATAGGAGATGCTGCGCTTGGTAAAGATTCACGCTTTGCAACTAATGTGGATCGTGTCGGCATTAGAGAGCAAACAGACGGAATTGTAGCTGCTCGATTTGCAACTTTATCTAAAGATGAAGCAGAAGTTTTACTCGATAATGCTGATGTCGCTTTTGCTTCAGTAAATGATATGGGCGGACTATCAAATCATCCTCATTTACGTCGGATCACAGTCGATTCTCCAAATGGTCCTGTATCTTATCCTGCACCTGCAGCTATATTTGTGGGAGAACAACGTAATTACGGTCCTATTCCTGCGTTAAAAAAGCCAGAGAGATAAATTTAAATAATATTGTTGAGTAAATTTCTGTTTTTATAATGCACGATAACCTACAGCTTTGCTGTAATTGGGCACATAACTTTTTTACGGGGAAGCCACTTAATGTTAAATATTGAAAATATTGTTACTCCACTTTTTGTACCCGCAAACCGACCTGAACGCTTTAGTAAAGCGGCTGCTTCTGGTGCAGATTCTATTATCCTTGACCTTGAAGATGCTGTAGCTGTTGATGCAAAGGAATATGCTCGTAAGGCACTTACTTGTGATTTTACTGATCTTCCAGTAATTGTTCGGGTAAATCAGGAAGGGTCATCGTGGCACATCGAAGATTTGCAAGCCGTGCGCCAACTTTCTGTTGCTGCAGTTATGCTTCCCAAAACTGAAAATTCTCAGCAAATAAGAAGCGTTTTCGAGGCGCTCGGAGAAAAAATTCCAATTATCGCACTCATTGAGACAGCTCTTGGAGTATCGAATGCTCGAAGCATTGCGGCAACACAAGGGGTTAAACGAATTGCTTTTGGTTCAGTGGACTTTTGTACTGACCTCGGTTGCGCTCATTTGCGTGAGGTTCTTCTACCGATACGGTCTGAATTAATAATGGCATCTCGACTTGCTGGAATTGCGGCTCCGATTGATGGTGTAACAACAGCACTTGATGATCTAAACATCAGCTTCGATGATAGCGTTCATGCAAAAAACCTCGGTTTTACAGGGAAACTATGCATACACCCTAAACAAGTTGGAGAGGTTAAGCGTGCATTTCTTCCTTCAAAAGCAGAAATGATTTGGGCGGAAAAAATAGTGCTTTCAGGTGATGGCGCAATTTCAGTTGATGGCGAAATGGTGGATGAACCGGTGCGTACCCACGCTAGAGCTATTTTAGCACGAGCTAAAAAATCGGGTATTTAATACGATATCTATCATAAAAATAACAACACAAATATCTAAGGGGATACGCAATGTCAGGCTTTAACAAAGTAGTCGATAGTTACGAAGAGGCAATGGCGGGCTTAATGGACGGTATGACCATAATATCGGGTGGTTTTGGCCTTTGCGGTATACCAGAGAACCTAATTCATGAAATAAAAAGAAAAGGAACCACAAACTTAACGGTTGTTTCAAATAATTGCGGAACCACTACACATGGTTTAGGTATACTACTTTTTGATCGACAAATAAAAAAAATGATAGCGTCTTATGTTGGTGAAAATACTAACTTTGAATCACAAATGATGGCTGGTGAACTTGAAGTAGAATTGACTCCCCAAGGTACCTTAGCCGAAAAAATACGTGCCGGTGGTGCTGGTATTCCTGCTTTTTATACTGCCACAGGTTATGGAACACCAGTTGCCCAAGGTAAAGTTGTAGGCGAGTTTAATGGAAAGAATTATATTCTAGAAGAAGCTATAACGGGTGACTTTGCCATCGTAAAAGCATGGAAAGCAGATACATATGGAAACTTGGTTTACCGGAAAACAGCACGTAATTTTAATCCTATGGTGGCTACAGCAGGTAAGATAACCGTCGTTGAAGTTGAAGAAATAGTACAGCCGGGAGAATTAGATCCCGATGAAATTCACACACCGGGTATTTACGTAGACCGATTAATTCTAGGATCATTCGAAAAAAAAATAGAACAACGAACGACTCGTTCTACTCAATCGGTTAACAAATAAGGAGGATTTATGGCTCTTTCAAGAGAACAGCTGGCACAACGAGTTGCGCAAGAATTAAAAGATGGTTATTACGTTAACTTGGGGATTGGTATTCCAACTCTGGTGGCTAATTATGTCCCTGAAGGTATTGAAGTAATGTTGCACTCTGAAAACGGGTTATTAGGCATGGGGCAATTTCCAACTGAAGAGGAAATTGATGCTGACCTTATTAATGCAGGTAAACAAACCGTAACAATGGCAATAGGCGCATCACTTTTTGATTCTGCTGAATCATTTGCCATGATCCGTGGTGGTCATGTTGATTTAACCGTTCTAGGAGCATTTGAAGTTGATAGCCAAGGAAATATCGCCTCATATATGATCCCTGGAAAATTAATAAAGGGCATGGGTGGGGCTATGGATTTAGTTGCTGGCGCAGACAATATCATTGTCACGATGACTCATGCATCAAAACATGGCGTATCTAAGTTATTAAAGCAGTGTACGTTACCGCTTACCGGTAAAGCTTGCATTAAAAAAGTACTTACTGATTTAGCTTTTATTGAAATTAAAGAAGGTAAGTTTCATTTATTAGAACGTGCGCCTGGTGTGTCTGTTGATGAAATAATGCAATTAACCGAAGGCGAGTTGATTGTCCCTGAACACGTGCCTGAAATGCAGTTTTAATCATCTTCTATTCGATGTAATTTATAAGTTATAGAACATAAGAAAATTTTATGCCTAATCGTAAAGTGTTTTTTTAAGTATTGTTCACATTGCTATTACTAATACGGTTGTTCTTTAAAAGTACACGGCAGACATCTTAATTGAATAAGCAAAGCTACTAATAAGCTAACTTTTTAACTAAAAGTCCATTTTTTATCGTTACCTGTGAAGGAGGTTAGGAGGAGTGTCAAAGTTGTTATTTCATCGTTGTTATTAAGTGAAACGAAACCCAACCTAACGATAAAAAGGCTCTATCAATTTATTTCGGTCCTTTGTATTATCAAATGGCTGAAAAGTGATAAAAGTTGTCATTAATTAATCATGATGTGTGAAGTCAAAATTTGTCTCCTTTAGTTTTCTATAATTTCTTAATTTTCATGGTGAATGTTTCCTTTAACTGAGTTTGAGTTATTACCAGTGTGACGCATAGATACTGTTTGGGGGGTCGTCCACTTCATAACCCACTTTAATTTTTATTTAGCTAAGTTTGGGTGACTAATTTAGTTTCTGATTGAAACGAAACCCGACAAATCTTTACTACTCAACGTCCTAACAGGCTTCCCAAAATATATATTTAACTATTTGGATATTGCATGAGTTCAGACGAATTTATAGAACATAAAGTAGAAGATGATCTTACAGAAAAAGTAAACAATGCAACAGGAATCGAAAAAGGGATTGAGTCGGTTAAAAAAGTAGATGTTGGTATGCTTACCATAGGCGATATTACTAGCTTGAGCACTTGGATTTTAATCATTGCTAATGAAGAGGGTATTTGTTTACAAGATCCCCGCATAGATTTAAATATATATGGAGAATACGACAACTCTTATATGGTTATTGATATCTATGAAAGTGAGGAGTCTTCTAATTTATATTTTTTTAAAACAGAAGATAGACAAAATCCTCTTTCTTCTTTGTTTCAATGGCTTAGTTGTATTAATTATGATTTGCGTGAGTTGCTATATTTTTTAGGTACATCCCATTTTTATGAAACAGCAATGTACCCTGAAATAAGACATCAAGGAATGATAATTATTAAAAAATTCCAGAAGCAAAATAAATAAAGCAATGACGAGTTATCAAAATAAAGTTAGATAATGGGTTATCCAAAAAAGAGTTATCACAAAAGAAAGCAGGTAGAGCTTGGTGAATCCTTTAATGTAAATATTAGGGGTATTTGCTCTAGGTTATGACAGAACATTCAAACCATGCACTTTAAATTTACTAAGTAGTAATAAGCCGCATCGAATACGCGACTTACTGACTTCTCTTGTTATCAATCTCTTTCCCACAGTTATAACAATTGTTAGTGGGGAGCTTATAACTAGAAATAGATCGCATTACTTAGTTTTTCTTACAGGCAGGGCAGGCGTAATTAATTACAGAGATTATAAGTGCAATAGCAAAAACGAAACTACCGATATAAAACGGGTTTGAGTAAAATTGCATACTTGGCTCAGAAAAATTAAAACCGATAATACAGATGATTAAGGCAGTTAAATAAAGTTTAAATTTTAGGCTGTTATTCAAGGTTTAAGTATCCAATTGGCAAGGTGCTAAAAATAAGTGCTTTGAAAGTTTTAATAAATTATTTACTCTATTGCTATTTAAGTTTTATATAGCGCAAATTTATAGGCATAAAAAAGCGTTGCCCTTGAGCAACGCTTTTCTGTTTTTTTAATAGCTGGTAGCTAACTTACTCTGCCACTTACTTACTCTGCTGCGAGATAGTCCAAAACCACTTGATGATGATCTTTGGTTTTAAACTTATCAAATAGGTGTTTAACTTTACCGTCTTGACCTACTAAAAACGTAAGGCGGTGAATACCATCGTATTCTTTACCCATAAACTTTTTGTAACCCCATACACCAAATGCTTCTGCAATGGCGTGGTCTTCGTCGGCTAATAAATCAAAGTTAAGTTCTTTTTTAGTTTCAAAGTTTTTAAGGCGCTTAATCGGGTCTGGGCTAATACCTACAACGCGGGTGTTAAATTTAGCAAGTTGTGCTTGCTCATCGCGCAGGTTTTCGGCTTGTACAGTACACCCAGGAGTTGACGCTTTAGGGTAAAAGTACACAAGCACTTGTTGCTCTTTTAACAGTTCGCTTAATGTTACTGTTTCGTCGTTTTGGTTTTGTAGGCTAAAAGCGGGTGCAGCATCGCCGGCTTGTAATGGACTAATTGTGTTCATGTTTAGCATCCTTAACGAATTCGTTTAAAAATATAATCTACGTTTAGTGTGTGAGAAAGGCTCTCAAAACTAATTTTAAATTGATCTATGTCGACATCAACCGGAATATTAAATTCTATTTCACAGCGCATTTTAGTATCGACTTGTTCATCGAATGTGTCTGATTTTAACGAGCAAATGCTGATATTGTTGTCGGCAAAGTAACGGGTCACTTTACTAAGTGTACCAGGGGTGTCTATGCCTGTGTATTCGAGTGTGTATCCTGCACAAAACTCACTTTGAGTGTGGCTTGCTGTGCGCTTCATCATGGTAAGCAGACCGAGTTCCATGGCTTTAGTTGGTAAAACGTGTTCAATACGGCTTATTGCCGACATATCGCCGCTTAGTAACATTATAAAGGTAAATTCGCAGCCTAAAATAGCAATGCGGCTGTCTATTATATTACAGTGGCAGTCACTTACTAATTGGGTAAGTTCGCTTACAATACCAGGCCTATCCTCGCCAATAGCAGTTAAAACAATTTGATGATTTGAAAATGCAGTCATGGGTTAAAATACCTAAGTTACTTGGATTATTAACAACTAAATTGGCAACAGCACTAAACACACGCGAGAGGCTGTTTGGCGGCGAAGTTTAACACAAAACCGTCTGTAAACTACAGCACACGGTAATTAAGCGTTTTTAAAGTGCGGTGTTTCTTGTTTTTACTGGCACAGGAAAGTACCATAGCTAAAATTTGTTTATTTGCGCTTAGTTTTTTTCTAAGTTGAAGTGCTGAACTTTATTGCAATTAGGCAGCCAAATAATAAATGTAAAGTTAATATCGATTTTACACTGAACCAAATCGGCATAACCCACTCATATACTTGTTAAAACAATTAAAGGGTATGCTAAGGAGAAATATCTGTGCAGTATTGGATCCCAAAAGCACTTGCAGTAAGTGTATTGGTAAGTTTATCAGGGTGTAGTGTATTTACTAACGATGCACATAATGAGCGTAATTATCGCACACATGAGCCTGTAAAAGCGCCAGCGTCATTGTCTCAACCAGCTCAAGACCCCGTTTTTAAAATGGAAGTAGGTCAGTACGACAATAATCCAGACGCAACTAATTACCGTCCGCCTGCTCAAGTTCTTACCGTAGCAAAAGGCAGTTGGGTTGAAGAAACAGATACGTTGTCTCGTGTTTATTTTGATAAAAGTGATGGCATTGTTGATTTAGATGACTTTGTATGGGATTCGATTCAATCGGTTCTAAGCGACAATAATGCAACAACGATTAAAGAAGATAAGCTGTTAGGTGTGATTGAAACCGATTGGTATTCAATTATTAAAACAGAAGAAAGCTGGCTTTGGGGCGATAGTGAAAACGCCGATTTAGAAAAGTTTAGATTTACTATTGAAGAAAAATCACACCAACGTACTGCTTCTTTACGCGTTGAGTTGATTGACTTTAAAGGTGACAACACACTTACTGATATATTAAAGCAGCAATTAGAAGTGCGTGCACTTAACGAAGTAATTGCAGAGTTTGATTATCGTTATCGCCAACTTGAAGTTGATATGCGTAAACGCCAAGGTATTATTTCAATTGAAATGGGCTTTGATAATAAAGGTAATGCAGCATTGGTTACTGAGCAGTCTTACGATGCTGTATTTGATCGTTTTTCTGGCTTTTTAGAGCGTTTATCTTTCACTATAGTTGAAATTAACCAAGAAACTGGCTTAATTACGGCAGATTACAAAGCACCAGAAACCAGTGTATGGGATTCTATTTGGGGCGATGAAGTTGCACAATTACCTATTGATGAAGGTCAGTACCAAATTTTAGTTAGTAAAACTAAAGAAGGCGGTACAAGCTTAACGTGGATGGATGAAAAGGGCGAAACGCTTGAGCCTGGTACTATGAATGGTTTACAACAAGCATTAGAAGCTGCACTCATTAAGCGTGGCATTAAAATTTAAATAATAATAAATTTTACTACAAAAAGAGCGCTATGCTCTTTTTGTGGTTTTTATGGGTTAAACAATATGTCACAGTTACCTCCTCGCTCACACTACACGTGGCGCACTTGGTTTACTTTTTTAGTTCCATCGTTAATTGGTGTGTTTTTATTTATGACACCCATAACGACCTCCGCAGAGATGAAAGTAGCTCTCTCTGAAACACTCAGCAGTATTTTCTTTAAAGAAATAGTTATTGATATTTCTGCAGGAATGACCATTCCTATTGCCGTTATGGCAAAAATTGTACAAGGGGTTATGGCTGAATCAATACAAACCTTTATTACTGTAATTATTTGTATTACTGGTGTTGTTTCTATTGTTACTAAAGCCTTTAAGCCCGCTGCTATTAGTCAGTCGCCTTTGCTAAAGCATTTGTTTGATGTGAGCTGGGCATGGTTAGTGGTGCGATTATTTGGTATGGCATTTGTTTTAATGACGTACTTAAGCATGGGCAGCGAGATGATTACCTCAACCAGCACTGGTGCACTCGTATTAAATGAGTTATTGCCTGTGTTGTTTTCAGTATTTATTTTAGCGGGTTTATTATTACCGCTATTAATTAATTTTGGTCTGTTAGAGCTTGCTGGTACGTTAATGACTAAAGTGATGCGCCCTATATTTGGTGTACCAGGTAGAAGCGCGGTTGATTGTACTGCATCGTGGTTAGGTGATGGCAGCGTAGGTATTTTGATGACTGCAAGGCAGTATGAGCAAAAGCATTATACACAACGCGAAGCAGCCATTATTGGTACTACATTTTCAGCGGTGTCTATTACGTTTAGCTTAGTGGTGTTAGGGCAAGTTAAACTTGAATACCTATTTGCACCATTTTATGCAACGGTATGTTTAGCGGGTATTGTAGCCGCTATTATTGTGCCGCGATTACCGCCACTGCGCTTTAAAAAAGATTTACTAATAGATGGCAGTGAGCCAGATAGAAATGCTGAGTCAATTCCTGATCATAAAAGCTTATTTGGTCATTCGTTAGATGTAGCGCTTGCTAAAGCAGATAACTCAACAGGTGTTAAAGGCACTATAAAAGAGGGCGTACATAACGCGCTTGATATGGTGTTTGGTGTATTACCCGTAGTTATGGCTGTAGGTACATTTGCACTCATTATTGCTGAGCATACGCCTATATTTCAGTATTTGGGTATGCCGTTTGTGCCATTTTTAGAGTTATTGCAAGTACCAGAAGCAGCCGCAGCATCACAAACTATTATGGTTGGTTTTGCCGATATGTTTATTCCGTCAATATTGGCGACTACTATTGAAAGTGATGTAACGCGCTTTATTATTGCAGCAATGAGTGTAACTCAGCTTATTTATATGTCTGAGGTTGGCGCACTTTTATTAGGCAGTAAAATACCAGTAAATATTTTAGAGTTATTTATTATTTTTATTCTGCGAACGCTAATTACTTTACCGGTTATTGCCCTTATGGCGCATTGGCTAGTAGGTTAGGTTTAGCAGGTATTAAAAAGCCCTGATTAATCAGGGCTTTTTTGTGCGTACCGTGTTTTTGAGTTTTGGTTCGTGCTTTTTAAATTCCACTTTTGCAGAGTATTTAATAAGTGCAATGTTGCCAATAATAATGGCAAAAACAATGGTTACAATAGTGACTATATGCCAAGTTTGCATAAGGGTTTTTCTTAAGTTTAAACAAAGCTAAAGTTTGACGGCTTTGTATTTAAATATCAATAAAATACAAAATCATTCTATTTGATAAATAAAACCACATTACGTTAGTACTCATACCGCTTAAAACCTTGATAGTAAATCTATTTAAAACAGCTATATAGAATACTAACTGCGTTTAATTTATTTGCAATAAGTAAGCTATTAACGCGTAAATTTGCATTGCTACTACTATAAATTTTGACCAGAGAAAGATAAATTTTAATATTATTGTAATTCAGCATATTAGTAATTATTTTAACTAAGATTTAGGTTGCTTTAAAAGCGCCTTGCTACCGACAATGTCATAAAATTAAGACCTGGATTTGGTTCTTTAAACCCCGCATTGGAATAGTGTATTACTCTAAGGGCTACGTTTGTTTCACCAAAGTCGGCAACTAAACCAACTCGATCTTCAAATTGGTAGTGTGTACTAATATTTTTACCTGCAAACTCGGTTTCATCTATTAGTGATACGCCAATTCCTGCTTCAACATAAAACGGAGTGTTGTTAAAGCTAAACGCGGGAAATTGTAATACAGGCGACATGGCTAAAACTAGGTTTGACTGTGTTTGATCGCCGTGTCGGTACTCCCACATATTTACACTGGTTTCAAAATAAAAACGGGCATCGCCAATCAGATTTTGCATACTAGGTGCATGATATTGATATGCTAATTTAATTCCGTTTACGTTACCTTCACCCTTAAGTATATCAACCGCGTACCCATGGTTTGATTGGGCAAAAGCAAATTTTCCAAAAAGCGAAAGTATTAATATAAAAGCTATAAAAAATGTTTTGAGTGACGTTTTCATAGGTGACTACTTTTATTTTGTTCAAGTTGATAAACAAATAGTAAGGGCGACCCACTAGCAAATTCAATGAGGACAAAATGCCGGTTGTTTATGGGGTGTTAATAGAGGCTAGTAACTACTTGAATTTGCGTTAATAAATTTATTGGTGCTGAATTGGCATTAATAAATTGCTTATTTGTGTCTTTTTCGTTGCGTATTTATCGCGTAAATTGCAGACATATTAATCACACAGACAAAACATATTATGAAACTCATTAAACTTTTACTACTTGCTACTGCATTTTTAAGCAGCTCGGTTTTTGCTAAAGAACAAACATCTCCTGATCAATTGCTTGAATCAGTAGCCAATACATTATTTTCTGACATTGCCCAAGTAAATGCCAAAGGTAATGCAAGCAAAGAGGCAATGTCGGCAATCGTATCAAAACGTTTAATGCCACATATAGATGTTAAGTTTGTGTCGTTTAAATTATTAGGTAAGCACATCAAAGGCATTGAGCGTGAACAAGCCGTTCGCTTTATTGATTCCGTAGATCATTACTTAACAGGCACTTATGCTGGTGCATTAATGAAATACACGGGTCAAAAAGTAGTATTTGAAAAAAATAATGCAAAAAGTGACTCTGAATACGCGACAGTTAATACGCAAATTATTGAACCAAACGCACCAACAATCGATTTAAGTTTTAAGCTTCGTTTAGGTAAAAATGATGAGTGGAAAGTATACGATATTGTTGCTGAAGGTATTTCGTTACTAAGTGCTAAACAAAAAGAGATTACTCAGCGTATTTCAGATGTTGGTTTAGAGCAAGTAATTACAGAATTGAAGAATAAATAACCCATATTTGTCTGGCTCTGATTAAGCATAGCTCCAACCAAAAAAGCAGCCAAGTACTTATGTACTCGGCTGCTTTTATATTTTTGCTTATTCATCGACTTAGGGCTAGCGTGGGGATCAGGGTGTGCTAGAATATTCACTCTTTGATTAAGCGTGGTGTCAGCTAAAAACTGCTATAACTGACCACTTACCCAAGCTACACTGGAGTTGTGTTGTTTTAATGGAAAATGTACTGATTTGGCCAAAGGAATACCCATTACTTATTAAAGGACTTGTAGAACAAAACGGTGCCTTTATTTTAGATGCTTTGGAAGCCTGGCCTGCTTGTCGTTCTACAGATGAAGATGATGGTGTATGTACCACTGTTTTACCGCCTATTTATTATTTGGCGTGGTTAACGCCGTTAGAACCTTTTGAAGAGTGTTTCTTTCAACATATTTCTGAATATGACGAAGACGCGCAAGCGTATATTAGTGCGGTTAAAAACCATTTTTATGATAATGAATATACCCCTGAAAGCTTAGTATTAATGCTTTGCCAGCGCTTGGAGCAATATGCAAGTGTTGCTGCGCAAAATGCTATTGCTACACCTCAATCTTTACTAAGCCTGTTTTTTAGCAAACGTTATTTTACGCTCATTGAACATGCTTTAAATAATGGCAGTAAGCTTTCTGCGGTTGATACTTTAGCGCTATGGAAAGAACTCGATTTTAGAGATCGCCTAAGTACTTTTATTCCTGAATCAGTTGCAGACTTAGAAAAACTATCTGAGCTTGCAAGTGAAAAAGTAGCGACAGGAAAAGATTACTTTACGTTACTTACGCAAGTGTCCCCTGATGTTGACTCTGTTGTATTGCTTGAAAAAGCACTACTAACGCACTTACGTAAAAAAACAGCTAAGCAAACTATGGCAATGCGTTTTATTGAGCAAGGTGCTACAGGTACTCTCGCTGATGAAAACAACAAAACAGCATTTATGTGGGCGGCCGAGCGAGGTTTTGTAAGTGTAGTTGAAACGCTTCTTACAAAACAAGACAAAAAAGTGAGTGATAATTTAGGTAACACAGCCCTACATTACGCGGTGCTTTCTAAAAATGAATCGTTAATGGTGTTGTTAATTAAAGCCGGTTACGATTTTAGAACTCGAAACAAAGAAGGCTTAAGTTGCTACCGATTAGCGGTTAGTATTAAAGCTACTAATTTAGTGAAGTGCTTAGAGCGCGATTTTGGAATTAAAGAATTGTCGCCAGATGGGCAGTTTGCTCGAATTAAAAAAGTACATGCGTTACATGCTATTGTTACGTTACTTTTCCCTTTGCAGTTGTTTTTCTTTTTTGATGATACGCTCACGGTTAAAAGCGAATTAACGCTTGGTTTAACGATGCTTACCGTTATATGTTTTTTCTTTGCGATGAGCCTTAAGCGCTGTGCTTTGTATCCTCATATTAAACATCCATGGGGTTTGTTTGTTTTAAGAATATTTTCTTTAATAAGCTTAGTTGCTCAGCTTGGTTTGGCGAGTATTGTAACGCTTGCGGCATTGAGTGATTTGGTTTAGTTAAAGTTACTTATGTGATAATAAGCTAAAAAATTAATAAAAAACGCGCTGAAATTTATTTTAGCGCGTTTTTTTATGTTTAAATTAAACAAATATATTGTTATTTATTGTGCTCATTTACCGCTTTTTCTTCTGCAAGTTCTTCTTTAAGTTTACGAATTTTTAAACCAAGCTCTTGACCGCGATGCCTTGCGTAATATGTACAGCCAATAAACATTGCCGATGCAAATACTAGTTCTAACAATACCCATATTAGCTCATCTGGTGCTACCCAAAGCATAGTAAGCCCATGAATAAAATACAGCATTACAATAAAGTTAGCCCATGCATAGGTGTATGTGTTGTCTTTAATTATTCCTCTAAGCGGGAGTAATAACGGTATAATTGGCAGAAAAAGAGAAACCACATCAAGCGGACCTTCTTGAGGAGGCACTATATACATCCACAGTGGCATTAAAATAAACAACCCAATATAGCCAATGAGGGCTGTGCGTTGAAATTTAATTGTTATCGGCTTTTTAGCTGGAATATCAGCTGTATTCATTTAAGTTTTCTCGCTATTTGAGTGAGGCGTTTGCCCACACTTTGACATATTTTAATTTCGTCTTTACTTAACTGCGAACTATTACTGCTGCCTGCAACATGGCTCGCACCGTAGGGCGTTCCGCCTGTTTGTGTGCCAAGTAGTTCAGGGACATCGTACGGCACGCCAAGTAACATCATTCCGTGATGTAGTAGCGGTAGCGATAAGTTGAGCAAGGTTGCTTCATTGCCGCCATGCATACTACTTGATGACGAAAATACACATGCAGGTTTATCTATTAGTTGACCTTTTAACCATAAATCGCTGGTGGTTTCCCAAAACATTTTTGCCTGAGAAGCCATCATACCAAAGCGAGTAGGGGTGCCAAATGCAAGTCCATCACAATTTATTAAATCATCTTTACTTATCACAATGTCGTGTGCATTTTTTGCTACAAAAGTACGAAGCAGTGCTGTGGCACCTTGCTGTTCTATCGATTCAGCTATTTCGTGCGCCATTGCTTCAACTGAACCATGGCTTGAGTGATAAAGCACTACTATAGTTACACTCATTATAAAACGCTTAGTACGTTTTCTGGCGGGCGACCAATTGCTGCTTTACCATTGTTAACCACAATAGGGCGCTCAATCAGTTTTGGGTTTTGCACCATAGCGTTAATAAGTGCGTCTTCGTTTGCTTCATCTTTTAAACTAAGTGCTTTGTAGTCGTCTTCTTTTGTACGCATTAGTTCTCGTGCAGATGTAAAGCCTAGCTGATTTATAAGCGTTGAAATTTGCTCGTTAGTTAACTGTGTTTTTAAATATTCTACAATACTTGGCTCTATATCATTACTTTGAAGTAACGCTAGGGTTTCGCGAGACTTAGAGCAACGTGGGTTGTGGTAAATAGTAACAGACATAAAATGTATCCAAAGTGTGAATTGCCTCTATTTTAGGGCAAGCGCTTGCAGACTTAAAGTCTTGCAAGCTCTTTTTGTAAACGTCGGTACTGAGTAAGCAGTGCTTTTAAGCGTTGTTGTTTAACAAGCTCAGTTGAATCTACAAAATTAAGTGCTTTTTGCACTTCGTCAGCCGCTTTTAAATATGCACCATATTGCGATAATACATCTGCGTTAGCTTCGTGGTAGGCGGCTAATTTATCTTGTTCTTTGTAGGCATCAGCAAGTAGTTGTTTACCTAAGTTGTGATCGGGCTTTTCAAGTAAGAAACTCTTAAGAATATTTTCGGCAAGCTGATACTGCTTAGCTTCAAGCGCAGCATTGGCATAATTAAGCGTAATTACTTGGTTATTGGGACGATATTGATTTAAATTAGCTAAATACTTAACGGCTTCATCAGGTTTTTTTTGCGCTATAAGTAAATCTGTATGTGTATCTATATAAAATAGGTTTTTAGGGTCGCTTTTTAAAAGCTCATCTAAAATTGGAGCCGCTTCGTCTAGTTTTTTCTGATCAAGCAAGCTTATGGCTAAACCGTATTTTAACGCGGTGTTATTATATGTGTTTTCGCGAAGTAGTTTTCTAAATAAGTTTTCAGCTTCTTCCGGTTTATTGTCGTAGCGCGCAAGTACTCTACTTTTTGCTAAATTAAACTCAAGGCTTGCATTCATAAGGCGAACAGGGAATTGTTGCGCACGTAAGCGTACGTCTGATACACGACTCTCTGGTAATGGGTGAGTTAGCAAAAATGCAGGTGGCTTATATTTATAACGTATTTGTGCAGCTAGTTTAGTTAAAAACTCGCTTGAAGCGCGTGGATCAAAGCCTGCATTATTAAGTGTTTGCATACCTATGCGGTCAGCTTCTTGCTCAGCAGAGCGACTATGCGTTAACTGACTAAAAGCCGATTGTGTTTGGCTTGCTGAAATAATCGCAATACCTGCATCTGGCGCAACAACCGTGGCTAATATACCGGCAATCATACCTGCAATAGTAAGGGCGCTGTTATCTTGTTGTTGTTGAATTCTGCGCGCTAAATGACGTTGAGTAACGTGGGCAATTTCGTGACCAAGCACTGAGGCAAATTGACTTTCGTTATCTGCTTGAGCTATTAACCCTGTGTGCACACCTACATGACCACCGTAAAACGCAAATGCATTTATTTCAGAGTTGTTTATCCAAAAAAATGAAAATGGAAAACGCACATCGTTCGCGTTGGCGACTAGTTTACGACCAATAGTCGTTAAGTATTCGTCAAGTACAGGGTCGTTTATTACCGGTGATGAACCACGTATTTGCATCATCATTACTTCGCCAATCGCTTGTTCTTTTTCGAGCGGAAGAGCTTGTAATGCAGAAGTTCCTAAATCAGGAAGTGTAAAGTTAGTTTGCGCCTTTAAAGGCTCACTTACTAACAGACTAAACGTAAGCGCGGCACTGCATAAAGTGATAAAGGCTGATTTTAGCTGCATTTTATTCCTTGTTAATTTTTTCGCCAATAGCAATTTTGGCAATGTCTATTTCGTCGCTACTTGCACGGCTATCTTTTTCGCACAATTGATAGAGTTCTTTTATTGTGACTCCATCTAGCTTTACAACGTTCAATTCACGCTGCAAAAAAGTGATAATTTTATGCACTACTTTATGTGCGTGTAAAATAATGGCTTTATCTGCTTTGTCGCCGCTTTCAAAGTAAAAACCAATAAACTTATGTAATTGGTTTATTCTAATCAAATTTTTCATTGAAAGTGGGTCCCATACTTTAAACTCTACAAAGCGGTTACCTTTAATGTATTGATCAATAATTACGTCTTTAGCATAAGGCTGAGCCCAAAGCTCAAACCCTCTGTCTGTAAACACTTGGTGCAGTGCTATACGTGGCTTATGTTTAGTATGAATTTCGCCAAGGTTATCTTCATAACCCTCTAATAAATCTAAATTCCAATTACGCTTATCAATTAAATTTTTAACAGCGTTATCAAACCCATGCTCTAAAATCCCTTCAGATTCGCTTATTGATGAGGCAACAAGGTGATAAAAAGGAGGTAACTCTCCCCAGTTTATCTGTTTTTTAAACCAATTAATCTCTTTGAGTGTTGGATTACTTGGCAGTTGCGCTTTATTATGCGTGCCGGGCATTAACTTATCCTTACTGCTAACTATGGTGTAAGGATAAACCATTGCAGTGGTTGTTTTAAGAAAAAGTTACCTTTGTTCACGTGTTATAAATTACTAGACCGTGGCGATACGACTTATTATTCATTTTAACACGTTGGTAAAGCGAGTATGTTGAAACAAGATTTGCGAATTTATAAGTGTCCTCAACAGTTTATTCAGTTTAAATTAGGACTACGTAAAGCATTATCATTACAGCAAAGCATTACGTTTAGTTTGAACAAGGGTGAAGCCGCAGATGACATAGAGCGGTTTTTGCAAAAAAATGATTATAATTATAATTTAAATAAACAACAGGGGTTGTTATTAGTGGAGTTATTACGTGTTTGAGTATGTAAAAACGTGGTACGAAAGGAAGTTCTCAGATCCTCATTCGTTTACCCTATTATTTTTGTTACTGGCATCTGTTGCCTTACTGTATTTTTTTGGCTCGTTAATAGTGCCTGTACTCGTTGCATTGGTAATAGCCTACTTACTTGATTGGCCTGTGCTGCATTTAGAGCGTTTTGGCTTAAAACGATTTACATCCACAATTATTGTAATGCTAATTTTTATTGGCATTATGCTAACGCTTATTTTAGTAATAGGACCGGTGCTTTGGCAGCAAACGAGTAATTTGGTGCAAGAAACACCGCATATGATTGAGCAAGGAAAGTCATTTTTACTTGCGCTTCCTGAGCATTACCCGAGTTTAATTAACGCCGAACAAGTACAAGTAATAGTGGCAAACGTTGAAGCTAAAGTAGTTGAGTTTGGTCAAGCTGTACTTTCGTTTTCGCTTACGTCTTTAAAAGATGTAGTTGCATGGCTAATTTACCTAGTATTAGTGCCACTACTTGTGTTTTTTATGCTTAAAGACAAACTTGAGCTAACAAGCAGCGTTGCTACACTTATTCCGCAGCAACGACGTTTAATTTTACAAGTATGGAACGAAATGAATCAGCAAATCATGAATTACATTCGCGGAAAAGTGTTTGAAATTTTGATTGTAGGTGGCACTTCATTTATTGCGTTTACTGTTTTAGATTTACGCTATGCAGCATTACTTGGCGTACTTGTTGGGTTTTCGGTGTTAATTCCGTTTATTGGCGCTGCACTTGTAACCATTCCGGTAGCCGCAGTGGCATTATTTCAATTTGGATTAGAAACTCAATTTTGGACTATTTTAATTATCTACGGAATTATTCAAGCACTTGATGGCAACGTGCTTGTACCTTTACTCTTTTCAGAAGCAGTCGATTTAAACCCAGTGTTTATAATTGTTGCTGTGCTGTTTTTTGGTGGCTTATGGGGTTTTTGGGGGGTGTTTTTTGCGATACCGCTGGCTTCATTAGTAAAAGCATTAATAACAGCGTGGTCATCTACCCACGAAGAAATTGCTAAAGAGCTCAGTGAATAATTAAGTAAACAGACTTTTAGTATAAAAAAGCATAGTAAACGCACCTCTAGTGCTAATTGATTATTACTCATTACCTTTAAATTTATGTACTATTGGTAATAAGATATATTTTTTAGTAATAAGGTGCGTTTTTTAATGTCTGAGTTTTTATTGCAAGATGAACCAGCGAAACAAGTTTATCTTGACGCAAACGCAACAACTCCCGTGTTGCCTTGTATCGCTGATGTAGTTTCTCATACCATGCAAATATGTTTTGGTAACCCCTCAAGCCCGCACATTACAGGTATTCAAGCCAAACATTTATTAGAACAAACACGCCAAAAAGCACGTACAGTTATTGGTGCGACCGATGGCGATATTTTATTTTTATCTGGCGCGACCGAAGGTATTCAAACCGCTGTTGTTTCTACACTGATTAACGCTAAAAAACATAATAAAAAAAATCCAGTGTTGCTATATGGTGCTACAGAGCACAAAGCGGTACCAAATACGTTAAAGCATTGGAATAGTGTGCTTGAAATAAACGCCAAAGTACTTGCCATTCCTGTTGATAGTAACGGTATTTTAGATTTAGAGTTTATTGCTCAACATATTGATGATGCATTAATGATATGCACTATGGCAGTTAATAACGAAACCGGTGTATATCAAGACTTAAAAGCAATAGAGCACACAATAAGAAGCCGCAATAGCGATGTGTCGTGGATGGTTGATTGCGTTCAAGCGCTGGGTAAGCAACAGCTAGCACTTAGCGAAACAACAATAGATTATGCACCGTTTTCAGGGCACAAACTTTATGCTCCAAAAGGAATAGGGCTTTTATATATTCGCAGTGGTAGTGCTTATACGGCTTTTATTGCGGGTGGCGGGCAAGAAAACGGTATGCGCTCAGGTACCGAAAACTTACCAGGTATTGCAGGGCTTAATAAGTTATTCAGTTTATTGCTTGATAAAACCGACTCAACATTCAAATCAACTGATGTATTAAATATTTACAGAGATCAATTACATTGCGCGCTAAGCGATACATTTGGTGATATTACATTTAATCATGATTTTGCTTATTCGGTGCCTACAACACTTAACTTTGCAGTTAATGACTTAACAAGCAAAGAGGTGATTGATTTATTTGATGCAGCAGGAATTCGTGTTAGTGGTGGGTCTGCTTGCAGTACAGGTGCATCAACAAGTTTTGTGTTAGATGCAATGGGGGCAACAACGTGGCAAAGCGAAAATGCGATTCGGTTATCGTTTGGACCTGCAACTACTGAGCAAGAGATTGCACACGCATGCAGGTGTATTAGAGCGCTAAAACCTATTTTACAAGCAAATTGTTTAATCGTGTCAGACAGCACAACACCAACACAAGAAGTGTGTGCACTTGGCTTAACACAATTTAGACATTTAGGGGCATGTAGTTGGTTATACGTAAGCGATAATAAACAAGCGGTAATAATTGATCCAATAAGTGAGCTGATCCCTCGCTTTGAAAAAATCGCAAATACGCAAAACTTAACAATAGCTGCAATTTTAGATACGCACGCACACCAAGACCGTAACCCAGCAGCCGCTATATTAAGAAGTGTTTTAGCATCGCATTTAATTGAGACTGACGTTGACGAATTAGGTTGGTCAACGCACAGTAAATCCATTGAATTAGATAATGATATACTTGAAAAAATAGCAACGCCAGGTCACAGCAAAGATAGCGTAACTTACATATTAAAAAGTAAAAGTGGGCAGGCACGTTATTGCTTTTGCGGAGACTTAGTTTTACCAGCCGGTTTGGGCAATACCAAACTAGAAGGGGGAAGCGCTTATAGCATGGGGCAGTCTTTAGTTTTACTAAACGAACAACTTTCAAATAATAGCGTAATTTGCTCCGGGCACGACTATCAACAATGCTTTGCTATGAACTGGTATGTGCAGCAGCAACAAACCCCCTTACTTAATGAACTACTTTCGGGTGATATAACGGTTGATGAGTTTGCTGTAAAAAAAGAGCATTACGATACACAAAAGCAAGTTAGTAGTACGCAGTTATGTGGCTATGTTGATGCAATACCGAGTGTGACAACGTTGCAACTCACTTTTGATGCTGCAAAAACGATGTTAAATAACGATAATGCATTTTTAATAGATACACGAGAACCTTACGAGCACGGTGCTAATAATGTAGCTCAGTTGTTTAACAGCAATAGTGATAAAACGCTAAATATTCCGTTAAGTCGAATGGCAAATGCTATTGTAGAAGGTCAGCTCAATAAAAATAATAGCTATATATTACTGTGTCGAAGTGGCAACCGTTCAAAGCTTGCTGCTACAAATTTATCGCAGCTTGGCTACAAAACTGTTTATAACCTCAATGGTGGTTTAGCGCTTAGCTACTAATTAATTATAAAAAATATTGAAGGTCAGCTTTATAGCTGACCTTTTTATTTGTTCTATATTAGCAAATAGCGATTACTTGAATTTAACGGTATATTAAAATTCATTAATATTTCATTTTAAACAATTAAACTATGCCAGTGCCTTTAAAATTGCGGGTCAATTAATTTATAAAAATTTTATGATACCGGTGTCAAAAGCAAAAAAGTGCGTTATCATCTGCACCTGAAATTATAAAAACAGCATTTTTTTTTCATTATTCGTTATACTAAGAACGCTTTATTTACGTATAAATGAGCACTTACAAATGTGTTGCTTTTATAAAAAAGAAATATTAAATCAATTAGTTGAAAAACTTAGGGGATAATTAAATGTCTAACCGATCGCAATTAGCAAGTTGGCAAGCGCTTGAGCAAAGTGCAGCAAAGATGAAACAAACACATCTTAAAACATTATTTGCACAAGACGATTCGCGTTTTTCTGAATTTTCGACCCAAATTCCGGGTGTATTATTCGACTACTCAAAACAGCTTATTGATAAAAATGTTTTTGCTCAGTTAATTTCACTTGCCAAAGAGTGTGACATTGCCACGTGGCGTGAAAAAATGTTTAGCGGTGAAAAAATTAATATCACCGAAGATCGTTCAGTATTACATACAGCCCTTCGTAACCGTGCACATACACCACTGATTGTTGATGGTGAAAATGTAACGCAAGCGGTAGATAACGAACTAGCAAAAATTAAAGTGTTTGTTGAAAAAGTACGCAGTGGTAAATGGGTAGGCTACACAGGTAAAGCTGTAAAAAATGTGGTTAGCATTGGTGTTGGTGGATCAAACCTTGGTCCGCAAATGGCAACTGAAGCATTAAAAGCATTAGCTGACGACACCTTAAATATTCATTATGTATCTAACGCCGATGGCGTGCAGATTGCGTCTGTTTTAAAAGCAATTGACCCTGAAACAACATTGTTTGTTATTTCTTCTAAAACATTCACTACATCTGAAACCATGACTAACGCTAAAACAGCCGTTGACTGGTTTTTAGAAACCGCAAATGATAACAGTGCTGTTGCAAAGCACTTTGTTGCGGTAAGTACTAATTTAGAAAAAACAGCCGCTTTTGGCATTAGCGACGAAAACGTATTTACTATGTGGGATTGGGTTGGCGGTCGCTTTTCTCTTTGGAGTGCGATAGGCTTACCGATTGCTTTGTATTTAGGTTTTGAAGCATTTGAAGCTATTTTAGAAGGGGCATTTGAAGTTGATGAACACTTTAAAGCTGCGCCTTTGGAGCAAAACGTACCGTTAATTATGGCGCTTTTAAGTGTATGGAATACCAGCTTTTTAGGTTACACAGCACAAGCTATTTTGCCGTACGACCAAGCACTTCATATGTTGCCTGCTTATTTACAGCAAGGCGAAATGGAAAGTAATGGTAAACACGTAAACTTTGCTGGTGAAACAGTGCCGTACACAACGGTTCCAATTATTTGGGGTATGACTGGTATTAATGGTCAACATGCATTTTACCAGTGTTTACATCAAGGTAATGTAGTTGTGCCAGCTGATTTTATAGCATCGGTTAAACCACAAGTAAGTGTTGATAAGCACCATGATATTTTATTATCTAACTTTTTTGCACAAACAGAAGCGATGATGACCGGTGTAGATGCAGCGCAAATAACTGCTGATTTAACCGCTAAAGGTAAATCACAAGCGCAAATAGATGAATTGCTAAATCATAAAATTCATCAAGGCAATCGTCCTACAACGTCTATGCTATTAGATACTGTAGATGCTAAGACAGTTGGTCGTTTAATTGCACTGTACGAGCACAAAATATTTTGCCAAGGCATTATTTTAGAAATATGTTCGTTTGATCAATGGGGTGTTGAACTAGGTAAAGGGTTGGCATCTAAAATTGAGAGTGAACTAACTGATGAGAGTGTTAAACACGATCACGATAGTTCTACAAACGGCTTAATGGCGTACTATAAACAACACCGTACGCAGTAAAAAATTAGCTTACGTAACTAAAGTAAGCAAACCGAGTACCTTTGAACGGGTAGCGCTGGAGTGCTTAGGGTCTGTATTTTTGTGAGAGGAAATACAGGGCCCCTAAGGCTCATTTAACAAGCGCAGATGATCAAATAATAAAAACATCATCAATAAAGAACAATTCAGTAGGCTTTTGTTTAAACATACTTATAAAAGCTAACATCATCCAATAAGTAAACAGGCATACCATACTGCCGGTGCAGTCGTAATAGGTATCCTAAACGTAGAGAGTAACTATGCTTAATCCTTTTGATATTATAATTTTTGGGGGCGGTGGTGATCTTGCGTTACGCAAATTACTACCAGCAATGTATCGAGCATATCAAGAAGGTAATTTACCTGAAGGCTCACGTATACTGCCAACTGTTCGCGAAGAAGATAAGCGAGCTGAGTACATAGAAACAGCGCACCAAGCATTACAAGAATTTTTAAGTAAAGGCGAATTTAACGCTAAAGATTGGAAAGCATTCTCTACCTTTTTAGTACCTGTAGTAAGCAACGTTACTGAAGCTGACGACAATTGGGATGTGTTAAAAGGTATTTTAGATGAACACGAAAGCACTAAATCACGTGTGTTCTATTTATCACTTCCACCTGCTGTATATGGCACTTGCTGTGAAATATTATCTACAAAAGGCTTAGTAACACCAACATCTCGTGTTGTTGTTGAAAAGCCAATTGGCTATTGCGGTCAATCTGCTGAAGCAATTAACTCTAAAATTGCAGAGTTTTTTGAAGAAGAACAAATATTCCGTATTGACCATTACTTAGGTAAAGAAACAGTACAAAACTTAATGGCACTACGATTTTCAAATTCATTATTTGAAAACATGTGGGACGCTAAATCTATTGATAACATCCAAATTAGTTTGTCTGAAACAGTAGGGCTAGAAAGCCGTGCAGGTTTTTACGATAAAGCGGGTGCACTACGCGACATGGTTCAAAACCATTTACTTCAGTTATTATGTTTAGTGGCAATGGAAGCGCCAAATAAACTTAATGCGAATAGTATCCGCAACGAAAAATTAAAAGTATTAGAAGCGCTTCGCCCAATCGATGGCAGCGATGTTGATGAAAACATTGTACGTGGTCAATATGTACCGGGTGACTTAAACGGTAAAATTGTACCAGGTTACTTAGAAGAGCTAAAAGAAGGTTCAAGTAAAACGGAAACGTTTGTAGCTATTCGTGCACACATTGATAACTGGCGTTGGGCCGGTGTTCCATTTTACCTTCGTACAGGTAAACGTATGGCTAAACGCTGTGCTGAAATTGTGGTTGAATACAAAAAAGTATCACACAATATATACGAAGATGATGTAGGTAATATCGAACCAAACCGTCTTGTTATTCGCTTGCAACCAGAGGAAACAATTCAATTAACGCTTATGTCTAAGCGCCTTGATAACCTTCAAATGCAGCTAGAGCCAGTAACAATGAACATTGAGCTTTCACAAGCTTATAGCAATGGTTTTCATTCAGATGCATACAAGCGCTTAATGCTAGATGCGGCTGCAAATAATCCTTCGCTATTTATTCATCGCGACGAAGTTCGTCAAGCATGGAAATGGATTGATCCAATTATCGACCGTTGGCAAGAAAAGGGTAAACCTGCGCTTTACCGTGCTGGTAGTTGGGGACCGGATGATGCTGATGAACTATTGGCAGAAAATAACCATGTTTGGTTTAACACTGGCGATAAGGCATAAGTAATGGCGACACTAGTTGAAAAGTTTTTTAACAGTAAAGACGAACTAACAGCAGAGCTTTCTGCCACGCTAGAGCAATCTTTACGTGATGGTATAGCAAATGATGGACGTGCTGTATTAATGGTATCTGGCGGCTCGTCGCCAGCACCTGCATATAAACATTTATCGACGCTTGATTTAGATTGGCAAAATGTTGATGTTGCAATGGTTGATGAGCGCTGGGTAGAGCCAACTCACGAAAAAAGTAACGAAGCTTTTATAAAAAGCACATTACTTCAAAATCATGGTGCTGCTGCAAATTTCATTACTATGAAAAATGAAGCACAAACAGCAGAGCAAGGTACCAATGTATGTGAAAATGCGTTTGGTGCATTAAAACGCCCGTTTGATGTAACTATTTTAGGTATGGGTCCTGATGGACACACTGCGTCGCTTTTTCCTAATGCTGAAGGTTTAGAGAACGGTTTAACGACCGAGAACCTTGTATGCGCTATTAATGCAATACAAAGTGATGTTACAGGAAGTATTACAGAGCGAATGAGCCTGACCTTAAATGCGATTGCACAATCAAAAGTCGTTAAGCTTTTAATTAGCGGTGAAGAAAAGCTCGCTGTTTACAAACAAGCTAGAGCGGATGGTAATGTAAACGACATGCCATTACGCGCTGTACTTAATCACCCAAGTATAAATATTGAAGTGTATTGGGCGCCTTAATTTAAAAATTAGACGTTTAATGTACATTTAGAAAAGGCAGCTAATTTTAGCTGCCTTTTTGTTTGCTTAAATATCACTCGCTAAAAACAAAGAAATAATATTTTAAGTGTTAACTTTTGTTAATTAAAACGCTGGGTCTGTATAGGTATTAGCCATGTAACGTATTATTTTTAAGCACATTTTAATTTTATTACTTGTATGTTTTTTGGCAACGTACAGATTTATTTAAATTTTATTTTTTCATGACGGTTGTCATAAAAGTTTCCCTTCCTTTTTGGTTTCAAAAGCATTAGCCTAAAGGTATTAACAATGAATTATATAATTTAAAAATAAACGGAGCAGTATCATGGCGGAGCAACAAGTACAGCCTTTACACAACGAAAAACATGCCGACATTAAAATTAAAAATGGCATCAACGTAGAATTTATGAAAACTCAACATTTAGTGCCAGTAGTTGCACATGAGTTTGCACGTGTAGCAAACGAGTTTCCAATGTCATTCGTTAAAAATAACGAAAATGATACTTATCAAGCCGTTGCTATGTTTGGTCTTGAGCCAGGCGAAAACCTTTTTGTTGAAGATGGTAAATGGACAGCTGCATTTGCACCAATGGCGTCTACTCGTTACCCATTAGGTCTTGTTAAACACCCTGACCAAGATCAATTTGGTATTGTGCTTGATGAAGGCAGTTCACTTGTAGGTAAAGAAGAAGGTAACGCGTTGTTTGAAAACGGCGAAGAAACTGATTACCTTAAACGTCGTAAAGAAGCGCTAGTATCGTTCATTGAGTTTTCTCAAGTGACTGACGCGTTCACTAAATTCCTTGCTGATAAAGAGTTACTAGTAGCACAAACGCTAACAGTAGATATTAAAGGCGAGAAAAAAGACATCAACGGTATTTACCTTATCGATGAGAAAAAATTAAATAGCTTAAGCGATGCAGACTTCTTAGAACTTCGTAAACGCGGTTATTTAGCACCAATTTATTCTTTCCTAACGTCTACACACCAAGTAGCACGTTTAGCGCGTTTAAAAGCTAAACAAGCTTAATTAAAAACACGTTAAATTTAAAAAGCGCCTTAGGGCGCTTTTTTTATGTCATTAAACTCACTTTAGTTGAAATTTTAGCCACAACAATTCAAATTGTATAAATAGCCTATAAACCCTGAGAGTCCACTATGAAAAAATTATTATTTGCAATTACTGCCAGCAGCTGTTTAACGTTAAGTAATGATGCGTTAAGCGTGGAGACTCCTTTTGCTATTGCGATTCATGGTGGGGCTGGCACAATCGAAAAAGCACGGTTTACACCAGAGCAAGAGCAACTTTACCGAGATAAACTAAGTGAAGCCGTTGAAACTGGTTACAAAGTACTTGAACTTGGTGGTGAAAGTTTAGATGCGGTTACAGCGGCTATTGAAGTGCTGGAACAGTCGCCTTATTTTAATGCTGGTCGTGGTGCGGTATATACTTATGAAGGAAGCCATGAACTCGACGCGTCAATTATGGATGGACGAAATCGCCAAGCAGGTGCAGTGGCAGGTGTAAAGCATATAGAGAGCCCAATTAATTTAGCGCGTTTAGTAATGGAAAATTCTGTACATGTAATGCTAAGTGGTCAAGGGGCTGAGGAGTTTGCTAAAGAGCAAGGCGTAACGTTAATTGAAAATAACTTATTTGATACACCCCATCGTTATGAAGCGCTGATAAAAGCAAAACAAAAATTAGATAAAGCGAAAGCAACCAGCAAAGCGTATCAAGCCGCACATAAGGCGTTACCTAATAATTATAAAATGGGTACTGTTGGCGCTGTAGCGTTGGATAAAAATGGTAATTTAGCGGCAGGTACATCAACGGGAGGTATGACGGCAAAACGTTATGGTCGTGTTGGTGATGCACCAGTAATTGGCGCCGGTACATTTGCTGAGAATGAATCGTGTGCTGTATCGGCAACTGGGCATGGCGAGTATTTTATTCGTTACAATGTAGCCAGTGATATTTGTGCACGTGTTAAGTATCAGGGTAAAACCATTGCTGATGCGGGGAATGATGTTATAAACGGCGTACTTAAACCGATTGGCGGTACTGGTGGCGTTATTATTATTGATACTAAAGGTAATATTAGTTTGCCGTTTAATACTTCTGGAATGTATCGCGCGAGCAAATCGAACACGCAAGCAACCTATGTGGGCATTTTTAACGATGAATAATTGGTTTAAGTGAGTAACTAATCCTTTTATATAATAAACGTGTGGTTGTTATACGTTTTGTAGGATTAACCCCAGCCATTTAATTTGATATAATTACGACTCTTTTACTAATTTTGTAAGGTATGCGGGTGGTAAACCTAGGTCAGCTGTTTGGCGAACTAAAAACGTGCTTAAAAAAAGATCAATTCATTTTCAAAAAACGCTTACATGGCGTAAAAAAAATAACAGATGAAAGCAAACATGCACACGCGCTTGAAAAAATAGCGGCTGATATTACCCGTAGCCAAGAGTTTCGTGATAAACGTTTAGCTAATCTTCCTAAGGTGACTTACCCAGAGCAATTGCCAGTAAGTCAAAAAAAGGATGTGATTAAAAACGCTATAGCAAATAACCAAGTGGTTATTATTGCCGGCGAAACGGGCTCAGGGAAAACCACGCAAATCCCTAAAATGTGTTTAGAGCTTGGTCGAGGTGTTGATGGCTTAATTGGTCATACTCAACCACGTCGATTAGCTGCACGTACAGTTGCCAATCGTATCGCAGAAGAAATGAAGTGTGAACTTGGTCAGCAAGTTGGCTTTAAAATTCGTTTTAGCGATCAGGTTTCAAATAATACTTACGTTAAATTAATGACCGACGGTATTTTACTGGCAGAAATTCAGCAAGATCGTTTTTTAAATCAATACGATACTATTATTATTGATGAAGCGCATGAACGTAGTTTAAATATTGACTTTATTTTAGGTTATTTAAAAAACCTACTTCCTAAACGCCCTGATTTAAAAATAATCATTACCTCTGCAACCATTGACCCTGAGCGCTTTTCTAAACATTTTGACGATGCGCCAATTATTGAAGTGTCGGGACGTACTTTCCCTGTTGATGTGCGTTATAACCCGATTACCGACATTAATAAAGATGATATGGAAGCAGAAGGCGATCAACTGCAAGGTATTTTTGATGCGGTTGACGAGCTTTGTGCTGAAGGTCCTGGCGATATACTGATCTTTTTAAATGGTGAGCGTGAAATACGCGATACAGCTGATGCACTCAGCAAGCGTAATTTAAAACACACCGACGTATTGCCGCTTTATTCTCGTTTATCGAACGCAGAGCAAAACCGTATATTTGCACCGCATTCTCGTCGCCATATTATTTTATCGACAAACGTAGCCGAAACATCATTAACCGTGCCGGGTATTCGTTATGTAATAGACCCAGGAACTGCGCGTATAAGCCGTTATAGCTACCGTACAAAAGTTCAGCGTTTACCAATAGAACCTATATCACAAGCAAGTGCTAATCAGCGTATGGGTCGTTGTGGGCGTGTTGAAGCGGGTATTTGTATCCGTTTATACGCTGAGGATGACTTTATATCGCGACCTGAATTTACAGATCCCGAAATACTACGTACCAATTTAGCCTCTGTAATTTTACAAATGTTAGCACTTGGGCTTGGTGATATGGCACAGTTTCCGTTTGTGCAAGCCCCAGATAGCCGTAATATTAACGATGGTTTAATGCTGCTCGAAGAACTACAAGCAGTAAAACCTGCGCAGCGAGATAGCAAAACGAGTTTAACGCAATCGGGTAGAGAGCTTAGCCGATTACCCGTTGACCCTCGTTTAGCTAAAATGGTGTTAACAGCGCATAAGCTTGGCGCACTACGAGAAGTTATTATAATTGTTGCTGCGCTTTCGATTCAAGATCCCCGTGAGCGACCTCAAGAAAAACGTGCCGCTGCAAATGAAAAACACGGACGCTTTGATGACCCAGATTCAGATTTTATCGCTTTTTTAAATCTATGGAATTACTTAGAAGAGCAGCAAAGTGATCTGACTAATGGTCAGTTTAGAAAGTTGTGTCAAAAAGATTTTTTAGCGTATATGCGTTTGCGTGAGTGGCAAGATATTGTTTATCAAATAAGTACTGTATGCAACGAAATGGGTATGAAAGCAACCAGCCAAGCGGCTGATGGCGAACTTATCCACAAAGCGTTATTGAGCGGTATGCTAAGTCATATTGGCTTTAAAGATGAAAAACAAGTTTATAAAGGTGCACGTAATAGCCTGTTTTATATATTTCCGGGTTCGGGATTATTTAAGAAAAGCCCTAAATGGATGATGTCGGCGGAGCTTGTAGAAACAAGTAAATTATACGCACGTATTAACGCTAAAATTGATATTAACTGGGTTGAACCTTTAGCTCAGCACTTGGTTAAGCGTAGTTATACAGAACCTCATTGGGAGAAAAAGCCTGGTGCAGTAATCGCGTTTGAACAACAAACACTTTACGGTTTACTAGTCGTTAATAAGCGCCGATGTATTTATAGCAACATCGACCCTAAAGTAAGTAGAGAGCTGTTTGTTCGTACTGCACTGGTAGAACAAGATCTCGGTTTAAATGAAAGCTTTTTACAGTTTAATCGTGAATTAATTGAAGATATTCAAGTTCTTGAAAATAAATCGCGTCGTCGCGATATTTTAGTTGATGAGCAAACATTATTTGAGTTTTACGATAAAAAGATTCCAAAAGAGATCAATAATCGTGCTGCATTTGTAAAATGGTATAAAACCCAAAAACAGCAAAATAAGCACTATTTGCACATGACCCGCGAAGAGTTAATGCAGCACGGTGCAAATAGTATTACAGAGTTTGATTACCCTGATACATGGCAACAAGATAATTTAATTTTACCGCTTGCTTATCATTTTGATCCTGGACAAGCAGTTGATGGTGTTGCTGTACAAATTCCGGTTGCCTTGCTAAACCAAGTTCAAGAGATTGGTTTTGATTGGCATATACCAGCGTTTAGACATGAGTTGATAAGTGGACTAATTAAATCGCTGCCTAAATCACTTCGTCGTAACTTTGTACCAGCGCCTAATTATGCAGATGCTGTACTTGCTGCAATAGAACCAATGCAAGGTAATTTAATTGAGTCATTGAGCAATCGCTTGCTAAGAATGACCGGCGTGCGAGTAGACCCAGAGGCATGGGATTTGAGCGCGCTTGCACCGCATTTACGTTTTCAGTTTGAAGTACGTGATGATAACGATAAATTACTCGCACGCGGGCTTGATTTAGCTAAGCTTAAAGCTGAGTTACAAGGCGAAGTGACTCAAACGTTATCTAAAGTAGCCGATAAAGGCATAGAAAAAGTAGATTTAACACAATGGGATTTTGGCGAGTTACCTAGCTCGTATGTTAAAAAGCAAGGGCAGTATGAAATAAAGGCTTACCCTGCGCTGGTGGATAAAAAATCAAGTGCTGCAGTTGAGCTTTTTGATAACGAAGTTAAAGCACAAGTATCGCACCAACAAGGTTTGCGCCGCTTAGTATTGTTAAATGTGCCATCGCCAATTAAATATTTACAGCAAAATTTACCAAACAAAGCTAAGCTTGGTTTGTATTTTAATCCGTTTGGTAAAATAGCTGATCTAATTGATGATTGTATAGCTTCTGGCGTAGATAGCCTGTTAGTTAAGTACGGGGATATTCGTACCAGTGATGCATTTGAAAATGTAAAAGAGCATATACGCGGTGAGTTAGGTGATGCTGTTGTAGAAATTGCAGTCCAAGTTGAACAAGTTTTAAGTATTGCCCATGTTTTACATAAAAAAATGAAAGGGCGAGTTGATTTAACTATGATAACCGCGCATGGCGACATTAAATCTCAACTGGAATCACTCATTTTTAAAGGTTTTGTTAGCCAACATGGTGCAATGAAACTAGGGGATTTAATTCGTTATTTAAAAGCGATTCAAAAGCGTTTAGAAAAACTGCCTGTAGACCCTAACAAAGATAGGCTATGTGTACTTGAGCTAGATAAAGTAGCATTAGAGTATAAAAAATTAGCGAATAAAACACCAAAAGGTATGCCTCATCCACCAGAAGTAGAAGCTATTTTTTGGATGCAGCAAGAGCTAAGAGTATCATTATTCGCACAAACGTTAGGTACGCCTTATCCAATTTCTGCTAAACGTGTATTAAATGCGATAAAAGAAATTGAATAAAACTTGCATTTTCTATTAAGCTTAGTACCTTAATAGAAGGATTTATTTTTTGTTATGAGAAGGAAACGGCATACACATGTCCTCATTGAATGAAACGAGAAGACAACATTTGTTAGTGGTAGACGATGAGTATTTTAATTACGAGATACTCAAAGCTGGGCTAGCATCAAAGTTTGAGGTTAGCTACGCTGACTCTGGGCAAAGTTGCCTTGCATCGGCAATTGCTAATCCTCCGGACATTATATTACTCGATGTATGTATGCCAGGGCTTGATGGTTATGATACATGTCGAATGCTTAAACATACCCCAGAAACAAAAAATATTCCCGTTGTTATGGTTTCAGGACTTGAATCGCCACTTGAAAAACAAGCTGGATTTGATGCCGGATGTGATGCTTATGTAGTAAAGCCTTTTTCTATGGGTGTATTACTAGAGCAAATTAATACGATTGTGTAGAGGGTAATATGTTTACAGACGACAAACGAAACTTTAGACGTATGCAGGTGAATACGCCTGCAAATTTAACAACAATAGAACCTGTTGCGGGTTTAAACTATACAGCAGAGTGTACAGATTTAAGTGCGACGGGGTTGTCGCTGCATTTAGATGATTTACTCGAACCAAACACTATTTTATCTGTTGATATAGCGTCTACTCATCCAAGTATTGCCCCTTTAAAGGCAACGGCTAAAGTAATACGTGCCAGCAAAGAAGATGATGGCACTATAACCGCAGGGCTTGAAATCATTCAGTTTAACTAATTAAATTGAATCATTAGTTATTAATATACCTTACAGATTAAGCCTTTTAAGTAAAAGCCTTCAGGGTAACTACCCGCGATAGGGTGATCGGCAGCTTGATTCAAGCGCTCCATTATAAGTAGGTCTTTACCCGCATCAAGTGCTGCATCAGCGACTACTTTTTGAAATAAATTTTGTTCCATCAAACCAGAACATGAAAACGTTAATAGCGTTCCACCTGGTTTAAGTATTTGCATGGCAATCATGTTGATATCTTTATAACCACGACATGCACCTGTTAGCTGTGCTTTATTATCAGCAAATTTAGGTGGATCCATCACTATAGTATCAAACTGTCTGCCTTCATCGCGGTATTGGCGTAGTAACTTAAATACATCCTGTTTAACAAAATCAACTTTATCTAAATCTAAGTTATTATGCTCAACGTTACGCTTTGCTGTATCTAAAGCAGGTTGAGATACATCTACATTAGTTACATGCTCACATCCACCACGCAAAGCGTATAATGAAAATGTACCTGTGTAGCTAAAGCAGTTAAGTACGGTTTTACCTTTTGAAAAGCGTTCAAGTGCAGCACGACTATCGCGTTGGTCTAAATAAAATCCTGTTTTATGACCATTAATTATATCGACTTCAATTTTAAAACCATTTTCATCAATAAGTACTGGCTGTGTTGGTTCATTACCCCAAAGTGCACCCTTAATTGGCTCTAAGCCTTCTTTGTTACGTACTTCTACGTCAGAGCGCTCATAAATACTACATCCAGGGAAAATAGACATTAGTGCGCCTACAATTTCGCCTTTATGACGCTCAGCACCAGCACTTAATAGCTGACACACTAATACGTTATCAAACTTGTCGATTGTAACGCCAGGTAGGTAATCAGATTCCGCAGCACATAATCTAAAGCCTGTTAACCCGCCTTCTTCAATTACTTGGCTACGTGCTTCTAATGAGCGGCGTAAACGGCGTTCAAAAAAGTTTTGATCGATTACTTCTTTCTCGTCAAAGCTCCAAACACGAGCACGAATTTGTGAATGAGGGCTGTAAGCGGCTGTTGCTAAAAACTTACCTTCACTGTCATGAATCGTTACTGTGTCGCCTAATCCTGGTTTACCTTTAATTTTTTTGATGGCTTTTGAAAATAACCAAGGGTGTTTTCTTTTTAATGATTTATCGCGACCAGCTTGTAGGTAAACGGCAGATGACATAGGGCTTCTCAGTAGTAATAAATAAGCGCTGTATTTTAGTCAAGCAACGAGCAACATACAATGAATGTTTTGCAAGAGGGGCATAAAGCACGGTAAAGTACGGGTAATTCATCGATTCATTAGCTTTTGGAACCTATTAGTGCCTGACGCCATTTTAAGCCCCGATTTAGAAATGCTTAATTCACAATGTAGAAAATTTATAACCTCTTTGGTGCATGCCGATGTAGCTCACGACATTACACACATAGAGCGAGTGGTGCGCGTTGCAATACAATTGTGTAATGCAGAGCAGGCAAACATGTCGGTAGTGTTACCGGCAGCGTGGATGCACGACTGTGTAGCCGTAGCTAAAAATCATCCCGATCGTGCAAAAGCTTCTACTATGGCTGCAGATAAAGCACTAGAGTTTTTAAAATCTGTTAATTATGACGAATCACTTTTTGATGAGATTCATCATGCAATTGCAGCACATAGCTTCAGCGCCAATATAAAAATTAAAACTGTTGAAGCGCAAATAGTACAAGATGCCGACAGAATGGATGCATTGGGCGCTATTGGGGTGAGCAGGTGCATGAAGGTTGGTGGCTCAATTTCTCGGTTATTGTATAATCCAGAAGACCCTTTTTGTATTGAACGTGAAGCCGATGATAAGAAATACACGCTTGATCATTTTTTTATAAAGTTATTACATATTGCCGATAGCATGAATACGCCATCAGCTAAAGATGAAGCTAAAAGACGTACAACGTACATGCACGAATTTTTAGAACAATTAAAGTCAGAAATTGGTGAGTAATGTGAATAATACAAACACACCTACATTATCTGGTATCGATCATTGTCATTTAAATGTTGATAACTTAGCTAATGCCGTTAAGTGGTATGAACATGTTTTAGGTTTTAGCGTAGTAACCGAGCTTGCCTTTTGGAATGAGAGTGGGCAAGGACCTTTAACTCTTGAAGATGCTAGTTTAACAACTCGTTTAGCACTTTTTGAAGGAGAGGGATGCAGTAAAGGGATTGCATTTTTGGCAACTGGCGAGCAGTTTATACAGTGGCTTTCACATTTTGAGTGTTTAAATATAAAAGCAATTTTAGCAGATCATGGTGTAACATTTTCTATGTACTTTAAAGATGAAAGCGGCAATAGCCATGAGATTACTTCTCACGACTACACTTATATTAAATCTTATTTTCCAAAAGTTAGCTTAGGGTCTCATTCAGCTAAGAAAGATTAACTTCCTTGATTTGCATTCTTTATAGCAAGAATATCGTCTAACTTACTGATAAATAGTTCCATTAGAGCAGAGTCGAAATGAATTCCGGCTTGTTTTTGCATATGTGAAACTGTTTCTTCAACACTCCAAGCTTCTTTGTAAGGGCGTTTAGATGTAAGTGCATCGAATACGTCTGCTATAGCAACGATTCGACCTTCTATTGATATTTCTTCAGCTTTTAGCCCATTAGGGTAGCCGGTACCATCCCACTTTTCATGATGTTCAATTGCCAGCTTATGAGCAAGTTGCAATAAAGGAGATGATGAATTAGCTAAAATTTGCGCACCTATAACAGCATGCTTTTTCATATGATCAAATTCTTCGCTTGTTAGTCGTCCAGGCTTTAATAAAATAGCATCTGGAATACCTATTTTACCAACATCGTGCATAGGGGCGGCTTGGCGTAATAATTCAGCCTGATGCTCTGGCATACCTAATGCTAATGCAAGTACTTTGCAATATTGGCTCATTCGAACAATATGCTCACCCGTATCGGTATCTTTATACTCTGCAGCGCGCCCTAATCGCTGTACTAAATCTACATGGGCTTGTTTTAGTTGTTCAGCTTGCACAAGTGAAAGATGTGTTTTAACCCTTGCTCTTACAATTGCAGGACTAATAGGCTTAGTAATATAATCTACAGCACCAAGCTCAAAACCTTTAAATTCATCACTTTCATCACCTAAGGCGGTTACAAAAACAACTGGAATATGAGATGTTTTTGGATTGCTTTTTACTAATTGACATACTTCAAAGCCATTCATATCTGGCATCATAATATCGAGTAAAATGAGCTGTGGCAGATCTTTTTCTAGCAAAGCAAGGGCTGCATCTCCTGATTTAGCAAAAGACATTCGATATTGATTACCTAACACTTCTCGCATTACTTTTAGATTTGCTGGCTCATCGTCAACAATTAATATACGTGGCCTATCGGAAGAAAAATCCATTAATTAATACTCATTCATGTGTTAATTTTTCAAGTAAAGTTTCTAATTTCACTTCTGCGGCATCGAAATCGAACTCATCAAATGCGTCTGCTATATCAGCTATATTTTCTTTAAATTGTGATGCAGGGTTACGTTGTAATTGAGTAAGTAGATCATCATTAAGTTCAGCATTTTTGGCATCTTGGTAAAGTTGCTCACAAAGTGCTTTTATTTCAGTTATTGATAATGTATCGGTCTCTTCAACTGTATTATCTGGTTTTTTACACACACTACTTGCTAGTAACTTAGTTATGACGGCAAGCTCATTTTTTATTGCCGATAAAATACCATCAATATTAGCATCGGTTGCTTGTTCTAAACTGGCTAATAGCTTCATTAAAGTACTAAGACCTAGATTTCCAGCAACACCTTTCAGGGTATGAATTAAACTATCAATATCTTTTATATCAGATAACGGTTCGTTTAATAGAGTTTCAAATCGTTTGTCTGTGTCATTAGTAAATTTAGTGATTTCAGTTAATTGTTTGCACCTAGAGCCCCATAAAGCTAAGCCTTTTTCAAAATCAATGTGTTGGGCACTAGGGTCTGTTTGCGATATTACAATTTCTTTTGCTAAACCCAGGCCTAAAACTTGAGCAATTTCTTGGTTTAGTTGATTTATATCGACTGGTTTGTTTGCAAAACCGTTCATACCTGCTTTTTTTGCAGTCAGTTTATCTTGCTGTAACACACTCGCTGTTAAGGCGATAATAGGTGTGTATTTTAATTGCCTTTGTTTTTCAATTTTGCGTATTTTAATTGTTGCCTCAATACCGTCGCATTCAGGCATATGTATATCCATTAAAATAACATCAAAATCTTGTTTCTCAAAAATATCAATGGCTTCAAGCCCATTACTCGCTTTAGTTACTATGTGTTGATCGCGAGAAAGTAACAACGAAAGAAGCTCTGTATTTTGTTCTATATCATCAACAACTAACACTCTAAGCGCTGGTAGCTGAGTATGTAGACCGTCAAAATAATCTATTTTAGTTTCGTCACCTACCTCTAGTGGCAATGAAAAGTAAAAGCAAGTGCCTTTGCCTATGTTACTCACTAGATTAATTGTACCGCCCATAAGTTCAACAAGTTGCTTACTTATCGTTGTACCAAGCCCAGTGCCTCCAAATCGACGTGTAGTTGTGCCATCTGCTTGTTCAAAAGGCTGAAAAACAGCTTTTACACGATCCTTAGCAATACCAATACCCGTATCTTGAACTTCAAAAAACAGGTGCTCGTTTTGTGTTGTACTTACGGTGACAGTTACAGAGCCTTGTTCGGTAAATTTTATAGCATTACCTATAAGATTAGTAAGCACCTGTCTTACTCGATCAGGGTCACCATAGTAGGCTGTATGTACAGATGCTTTAATATCGAGAGTTAGGTTAAGATCTTTCTTTTTAGCTTCAAGCCAAAAGGTAGAAATAATACTATCTATTACAGGTTTTAAACTAAAGTGAATTGGTTCTATAGTCAGTTTGCCGCGCTCTAATTTTGCTGAATCAAGAATTTCATTAAGTAGACGTAACAAAGAACGTGCGGCATTATTAACGGTAATAAGATGTTTTTGTTGTTCTTGATCTAGTGGGGTATCCATTAACAAGTCACTAAAACCAATAATTGAATTCATAGGCGTACGTATTTCGTGGCTCATATTAGCCATAAAAGATTGCTTTGCAAACGCGGCTTCTTCTGCTTGGAGTTTAGCTTTTTCTAATTTTGCTTCGTATTCTTTTCGTTCAGTAATATCGACTAGTACGCCGTCAATCCATTGCGGTGTCGCTTTATCTGAAAAATCAAAACTACCTTTATCTAAAAGCCATAAAATTTTGCCATTTCTATGCCTAATTCTATATTCAATAGAATATTGTCTTTTTTCTTCAATGGCTAATGTAATAGCATCTAGGATAGGTTGTTGGTCAACTTTTAAAACAAGATCGTTAAACTCGATGCAATGCTCAGTAAATTCCTCTGATTTATAGCCCGTTAATTCTAATATTCTGGGGCTTATAAATAACATAGTCCAATTAATATCAAATTTACATCGAAACACGACACCTGGCATATTGTCTATTAAAGAGCGATATTTTTGTTCTTTTTCAATAATGTTTCGTTGTAGTTTTCGCTGTTCACTTAAATCAGTTATAAAACCAACATATAACGGGTTTTGCCCTGGTTGGTTTACCTCTCCTACACCCAAGCGAATAGGGAATAAGTGACCCTTTTTATGTTTTGCTAATATTTCACGGTTAACACCAATGACCTTGCCTAAGTCAACATTTTTAGCATTTGAAAGATAGCTATCGTGATGTGCTGCGATGGTATCGTCCATTAACATTTTTATGTTCTTGCTTTGTACTTCACTTTCACGCCAACCAAAAATTTTACTCGCTGATTCGTTAAAGCTCAAAATCACGCCTTTATGATCTATTGTCACAATGCCATCAATAGCGGTGCCTAAAATAGCATTTAAACGAGACTCATCAGCCGACTTTTCTTCCAGCAACATTTTATATCTTACCATGCCGTTAAGAACGGCAACTACACTTGTTATTGCGACCGTTGCTGTGGCAACCGCGATAGCGACAAAAGTAAGACCTGCTGTAGCATTAACATCGTCGTATAGCAGTGGAGAGGTTGCAACAAAACGCGTTGCTGCCATTCCCATATAGTGCATGCCTGCGACGGCTGAACCTAGAATAAGAGCGCTAATTGAGCGGTTTTGGAGAGAGGTTAAATTTGGGAGTATTTTTTCAAGGTTGAAACGACAATATAAAGCAATGAAAGACAGTGCCACTGCAACAATAATTGAAAGCCCAAACATTAAAGGATCGTAACGCAATAATGGGGAGAGCTCCATTGCAGCCATGCCACTGTAATGCATGGTACCTATACCTGAGCCGAGTAATACTGAGCAGATAGCTAATACTTTAAAATTACCATTACTGTTTACCAGCATTGATACAGCATATTGGCAGGCCAAAAATGCGGGAATAAAAGATAACAATGTAATAGTTGGATCATACTTGATATTAGTGCACAACGAAAAAGCCAGCATACCAATAAAATGCATACTCCAAATACCGGCTGAAAAGACAGTTGCTGCCGTTATATTAGCGATACGTTGATAACTTGGAAATTTAGTCTCTTTTGCTAAATCAATGAGCTTAGTTGTAAAAAATGCAGCAAATATTGCAATTAAAACAGACATCGATACCAAAACAGGATCGTAAACCCCATTCACAATTAAGCTTGGATCTTGGTCTTTAATGAAAAATGCGGATAACATAGCGGCTCAAAATATAGTCTTTATATTTTTATTTTAATGTAATTTCTTAATAAATAAACTGTTAATTCCAAGAATGCCTTAAAACAACAACTTTATAACTAATAATTATCTTTTATTACTCAAATATCGCTTTAACTTTTATATTTAGATCGGGACTGTATGCTTTTTGAACTATAAAAAACAACTTTAAATTATTAATGCGATTTCGTTAGTTATAAAACTACAAGTAAAGAAGGTTACAATGCTAATTATTAAATAAGAGGCAATTTTATTATGTAAATATAAGTATTAAATATACGCAGTAGATACGATATTATTGCATCAGCATATAAAATTTATTTATGAGAAGTTATTGTGTTTGAGTACCAGCTAAAAAAAAGTGCCCGACGAAAAACAGTTGCAATTAAAGTACACAATCAAAAAGTGACGGTATATGCTCCTAGTTATGTGGCAAAAAATCAAATTGATAGCTGGTTACATGAAAAAAAGTCGTGGGTAGATGCCCAGTTACGAAAGCAGCTTAATGCAACTGACACCAAACAATACCCCTTTGAAAAAGAACAAATACGTCTTTTTTCAGACGTAGTTAATTTACGGTTTGAGCAAGGTCCTGACTCTGCAGTAAAACCTTATTTAGATGATGGATTATTAATTACGGTATCTTCTCGTGTTAAGTATCAGCAACAAAAGCATCAAAAGTTATTGGAAGCATATTTAAAAGAGAAGTTAACTGCCTATATAGAAATGCAATTAGCTTATTACTGCACTCAAATGAAAGAGATATTACCTGAGAATTTAAATATTGGAGTTTATAAGCGAAAGTGGGGAAGTTGTAATAGTAAACGTGAGCTAACGTTTAATTTGCATCTTGTTTGTGCGCCTCATCACATTATAGATTATGTAATAGTTCATGAATTAGCACATTTGCGTTATTTAAATCACAGTAAGGCATTTTGGCAACGGGTTGAAACGTTTTATCCTGAATATAAAGCAGCATCACAATGGTTAAAAATACATGGAAGTAGTTTGCAATGGGTATTTTAAGTCGTTTGTATAAAACAGATGAATTACTAGATAAGAAGTAGAAAAGTGGTGGAGGGAGCTGGATTCGAACCAGCGAAGGCTGAGCCGTCAGATTTACAGTCTGATCCCTTTGGCCGCTCGGGAACCCCTCCACACTAATTTTATTGCATTTGGCCCCACTTAACTTAGCGGTAAGAAAAGTGGTGGAGGGAGCTGGATTCGAACCAGCGAAGGCTGAGCCGTCAGATTTACAGTCTGATCCCTTTGGCCGCTCGGGAACCCCTCCAATGCAACGGCGCTGATAATAGCAAAACTTGTATTTAAGTAAAGAAAAAAGCTAAAGAAAAATGAAATAAAGCCGATAAATATCTATAACCTATAACAATCGGCTAAAGTCTATGCAAATCGATGATTTGTTAATCACAGAAGGGCAGTTGAGCACACGGCTCAATAAAAGTGTCCACGAACATCGCAGAGGAGAGTTTTCTCTTTTACTTGCAATGCTTTCTCATGATGCTCTGGATTTTAGTCAGTTTCATTTACCAAAAACAGAAATTGAAAATTTAATTGTTGAAGAAGATATACTGCGTAAACAAATTGGAGCAGCTCCTAAGCAACTTTTAGCCCCAGATAAATTTGATATGTTAATAGGGCAATATAATGCATCCTTATTAGTAAAGAATGGGGAGCGTTCAGGCATGAGCGATATTAAATTGAACCATTGTTTAAATCCAGAGCCTCTTTCGATAAGGGATGACGCTACATATATCCCGCTTAATGTGATTGATAATTGTGAACTTGCAGTACGTAGGCGTTTAAAAAGCACTGAAACTCAACTCTCTAATCCACAAATGGATGCCGCTGCTTTTTATGATAATCTTAATAACGAGAATCTACACCAGCCTTTGCATCTTGCTAGCGCTTAAATGATCAAGCCTATAAAAGGCTTTAAGTTCAAGTTAGACAATTTATATGCGAATGCAGACAACCTTAATTTTTTTAAAAACTGATTTAGTGTAAAAAAAGCATCCAAAAATTTATTGCAATTGCTATAATGAGTACAAATGGTATGACATTAAATGCCGTTATCATTAAATCAAGGTAATTAGGAACGTAATGAAGAAAACATTCACGCTGAATCATGAGAAAATCAAATACCCTCGTATGGTTGATGCTGCAAAGCACGAAGTGAAAAAATATTTGAAAAGAGAGCGTAATAAAACGCTGCCTGAAGATGCTGACTATTGGGCATTCGATTGTAAGTTTGGTAATACAGTTGAAGATGCACAAGTTGTGCACGTTGCTGAGTTAAGCAATCAAATTGGCGAAATTGAAAAGCAAGGTTTAACTTCTTTTTATGTAGAAATTTTAGCGCGACCTGCACAGCGTCAGCAATTAGATCTTGATGACGATGAGTAATACTTAGTTTTAAGTATGTATTAATTCAGAAATGGGCCTTAATTTAAAGGCCCATTTTTTATTGACTAACATTTAAAATGTGCAAAGTTTTAAAGTTAGGTAATTGTTCAAATTGAGGTGAATCTAATTGCATTAATGAATATGCAAGTTACTAGGCTAAATGAAAACGAATATTTAAAACTAAAGCATTCCTAAAAACTTTTTTGTGCGTATATTTAGTATTTATAAGCAGATCCCTCTGTTATTTATAAACTATAAAAACACCACAAAAAGCTATCTACTCACAAGCTAAATAAGCAATTGTAAATTTAATCTCTTAAAATAAACACTTTTTGTTTTATACGAGTTAATGCGAATCTTATTTAACCAATAAACAAACCTGAGAACATACTGGTGGCTGATATTTAGTTATATACCAAGAATGCCTACGCTGACTTCGTATGTAAGGTGCCTGCGGATAACATCTACTTTTCATTAGAGTTAATAGATCATATTCGTTTATTTGGTTAGCTTACTATTTACCTGAATTCTGGATAGATGAATCTATCTCAAACAGCTATTTTCTATGCTAACAGCGTTAAATTCACTTGCCATCCAGCTATTGGTGCGCAAATTCTCCTTATTATCATTAAAAATTTTTGACTAGAGTAGAATAAATTAAAATATCATTATGATTCAATGCTTTAGTGGCTTTGTTAACTGGGTTCAGGTTATTTAGCTATCGAATTATTAATATTACAGGTTATGTTATTGATTTTTAATGCTTAACTTGTTTTCGTTTAATAGTGTTGTACTAACTAGAAAAAAGTGAAAAGAGTATTACTTACATTTGCATATCTCTAATCAGTATTATAATGTGCGATGAGCGATTAAATAGTTGTTGTACTTATGCCATTAAATTATACAGATAGTGAATTAAAGTTAAGTTTGAAGAGCTCAAGCGTACTTATTGTTGATGATCAATTGTTAAGTGTAATTGTATTAAAAAGAATACTAGCAGAGCACTTTAATATTATCACTGCAAATAGTGGTGAAGAAGCTATCGAAGTATGTAAAATTAATGCACCAGATATAATTTTATTAGATATTACAATGGGCGGTATGAGTGGAATAGAAATGTGCTTAAAACTAAAAACCACACCAGAATCACAAGATATCCCTGTTATTTTTGTTACCTCATTTGAAAACCAAGAAACAGCTTGCTGGGAGGCGGGTGCAGTAGACTTTGTTAAAAAGCCTATTAATCCTGAAACTCTATTCAGAAGAGTACGTGCGCATATTACAATAAAACTTCAGCAAGATTTATTAAGCCAAAAAGTTTATTTTGATGACTTAACAAAAGTATTTAACCGTCGGTATTTTGATGCTCACTTTAAAAAAGTTGAATTAAGTGCATTACGAGAAAAATCTGATTATGCATTATTGCTTATAGATATTGATTATTTTAAACAATACAACGATATTTACGGACATATTCAAGGCGATAATGCTTTAAGGCTGGTTGCACAAACACTCACAAATAGCTTACAAAGACCAAGCGATTTTGTTGCAAGGTATGGCGGTGAGGAATTCATTGTTGTTTTGCCTAATACTAGTAGTGAAGGTGCACTTTGTGTTGCTGAAAAACTTAAGAAAAATATAATTGATCTGGGGATCTTACATAAATATTCAGAGTTTAATTTTTTAACAGTTAGCATTGGCGGTTCTACATTACAGCCACATAGAAATAATAAAAGTACGTTAGATTTAGCTGACAAAAAGCTGTACAAAGCAAAAGACCTGGGTCGAAATCAAGTTTGCTTTTAAAAATCACAGCAAAACATCTAAAACTTTAACCAATAACGATTAGTTTTGTTAGTTTAATTTGGTTAGTTTAAAAATGAAGGTAATGCAAAATATGTGCTTAATTTTAGGTAATCTCATGGGCGGCTAGCTTTTTACACGCCTAAACGTTAAGAATTTGAGCTAGTAGCATACTAAAGGTTTTTTACTGTTCTCCTAGATTGCAAATTTTGTAATATTATAAAATCATCTTATTTTTAAATATAAAAATCAATGAAGTCTAATAACTTGGCTAATCTATTTGTAAAATATATTTAGTTGAAAATAATAAAACCTTATTGTTCAAACTAACCCCAACAAGGCTTACATTTTTATTCAGAATGGCACTTTTTATATTTTTTACCACTGCCGCAAGGGCAATCATCGTTCCTACCCACTTTTATATCAGCAACAGGGTGTATTACCCCATCAAGATAACGCCATTGGCCATCTTCTTTAATAAAATCCGACTTTTCATTTAATTCACAAAAAAGATTTTGATAGAAATAATTCGCTTTAAACTCTACAAATCCCAGATTTTCTTCGTAGCCGGAGTCAATAACAGTTAATTTTATAAAACGACAACTATCTGCAAAGTCTTTAATTTCTTTAACTGGGTTTTCAGCTTGTTTTTCGCTGGCGTAGGTTTGATAAACATATTTTGCATTTTTAAGTACATATGCACTGTAGCGAGATCGCATTAATTGCTCAGGTGTTTGAGCTTGTTGTGTTGCTAAATGAAAAGGCTCACAGCAATCAACATAGCTTTGCTGACTGCCACAAACACAGATTATAGAATTTAGTGAGTTCATAATATTAATATAAAGTATAAAACCCTAGTTTAACAACCTTATTGGGCAAGCGGTATCTCTGTGACTTTGATATTTTTTGTAAAGCAATATAGTTTAGTATTTGTTTTACTTAAATCTAAAGATAAGCTTGTAAGTAGTTGGTTATTAACTATATCAGTCCATGTAATAACAGCTGCAAAATTACCATTATGCAAAGCAGAGTTTAATACGTACTCTAAATTTACTAAATGCTTTTGCCTAATAACAAGTAGCTTACTGGTATCGATTGAGCATGAGTCGAGTAAAGCTTTGCTAGGAACATGATCCGGCGCAATTAATAACGTCCATGCATTCAAGCTATTATATTGGTGCAGCACTTTTAATAACTCAAATGTAGCCGAAATTTCATCCTCTATTTGAATTAAGTTAACACAATCGCTTTTGTTATCTTGCTGATAGCTTTTAACAGTTCTTACGGTAATTGGCTGTAACATGTCTCTCACTCACTGGTTGTATATACAGTATGCGTATACAGTAGTTTATACAGTGCTTGTGTGCAAGTGTTTTTTGCTATTTATTTGTACAGTCATTCATTTTTAGATGTTACTCAACATTATTTTATTTTTTATCATTTGATTTATAAGGCTTATTTTTAGCATCTTTAACTTCATCCAAATTAAAGTAACTATTTATACAGTAGTGCGTTTATTGTAGAGATCAATTTCGCACTTATATTATTTTTTTAAACAGTGGTTTTTTGTACTAAATACGATGAAGGTAATTCATAATGATTATTCAGTACATGGGGTCCTTGGAATTAAATCAGAAAATTGTAATTGGTGAATTTGTTCATATAAGCTTGCAGCATAGCATTGTGCGTCTTTGAAGCGTTTTGTTTCAATATGCTTACGTAAATCAGCTAAAGCGGCAATTGCGGGTTGGTGTTCTTGAGAGCTTGATAAGCTTAACCAAGCTGCAGCATGAAATATACTTTTTGGTACGCCTTGACCTTTAATAAACAATATTCCTAAATAAAATTGCGCTCTATGATCGCCAGACATTGCAGCTAAACGCATCCATTTTGCAGCAAGGGCATGTTGCTTACTCTTTAAATAATAAAGAGCTTTATTTAGCGTCCTTTGTTGATTGTTATCGCTAACCTGCACTGAGTTTATATCGGTTGGTTGCGTTACAAAAAACAGTATATTATCTAACTGTTGCTCTAAATCTTGGTCTTTGGGCATTGTTTTTATCATACTCATTCATTATTTTAGTTACCTCAATAGTTTAGTATACCGCAAGGGAAAATGTCCTTTAAAAGATAATTTTTGTGATAAAATCTTGCCACTTTTTATTATCGTAAGTTTATTATGCTCGAAACCTTATTTAAAATTAATGAAAATGGTTCATCGGTTCGCCGTGAATGTATTGCAGGTGTAACTACATTTATTACAATGGTTTATATTGTATTTGTTAATCCTGCGATGCTAGCTGAAGCGGGAATGGACCAAGGTGCTGCGTTTGTGGCTACTTGCATTGCTGCTGCCATTGGTTGTTTTATTATGGGGCTATGGGCTAATTACCCTTTAGCACTTGCACCAGGAATGGGCTTAAATGCCTTTTTTACGTACGGTGTTGTAATAGGATTAGAGCACACTTGGCAGGCTGCATTAGGTGCTGTGTTTATGTCTGGGTGTATTTTCTTATTTTTAAGCTTATTTAAAGTTAGAGAATGGATTATTAATGCCATCCCCTTGGTTTTAAAACGCGCTATCGCAACAGGAATTGGCGCATTTTTAGCATTAATTGCGCTTAAAAATGCAGGTATTATTGTGTCTAATCCTAAAACTTTAGTTCAATTAGGAGACATAACATCAGCAGGGCCATTACTCGCTATTTTTAGCTTTTTTGTTATTGCGGCTCTTTTATATCGTGATTTTAAAAGCGGTGTTTTAATTAGTATTTTATCAGTAACTTGCATTGCATTAGGTTTAGGGCTAGTTGAATATCATGGGGTAGTTGATATGCCACCTTCTATTCTACCTACTTTTATGCAACTTGATTTTGCTGCGGCATTTGATGTTTCAATGCTGAGTGTTATTTTTGCTTTTTTATTCGTCGATTTATTCGATACTTCAGGCACGTTGGTTGCGGTAACACAAAAAGCAGGATTAGCAGATGAGAAGGGCAATATGCCACGTTTAGGTCGTGCGTTGAGCGCAGATAGTACAGCAACTATTGCAGGTGCAATGCTCGGTACTTCTACGACAACATCTTATATAGAATCGGTTGCTGGTGTGTCTGTGGGCGGACGAACGGGCTTAACGGCTGTCGTTGTTGGCGCTTGCTTTTTATTGATGATGTTTTTTGCACCGCTTGCGCAAATGGTTCCGGCTTATGCTACTGCGGGTGCTATTTTATATGTTGCGGTTTTAATGCTGCAAAACCTAAAGTTTGTTAATTGGGATGATATGACAGATGCTATCCCTGTTACCGTTGTGCTCCTAATGACACCACTAACGTTTTCGATTGCAAACGGTATTGCGCTTGGTTTCATATCATATACGGCTGTTAAAGTGTTGTGTGGTAAGCAAGATCAAATAACGATTAGTGTCTGGATATTAACGGCATTGTTTGTCATGAAATTTGTGTTTTTACCTTAATAAATACTTAGATAGTAAAAAGCCCATATAGGTTTATATGGGCTTTTTTAATATTTAATTTTACAAAGGGGTTACCATTTTTTCTTTGGAGCAAACAGTACATCTAAATCATCTTGCTCTTGTTCGTTTTTCTTTTTAAGTGCACTTGCATTAGATGCTCTAAGCTCAACACTTATGGCTTCTAGGTAACCTTCAACTTCTTGGCGCTTAGCGGTTACATAATCATCAGAATAAGAAACAGCGCTTAATGTTGCATGTGCCTTTTCAAAATATTGTCTTGCAGAGCCAACCATATTCGCTGAACGTGCAGATAAACCACGCTTAATTTGGCTTTCAATGTTTATACGCAGTTGAAGTTTTTCAAGGCGTTTATCTTCGGCTACAAACGTTTGGCTATCTACTCTACCTTTATTATGTTCTGAACGTAAAATAACGCGTAACTTTTTTATGCCTTGTATAAGGCTAACGAGTTGCTTGTCGTTACTTGGTAAAGATAGAGTCTCGTTGTTGTTACCTTGCACAGCATTTGTAAGATGTTCTTTTGCTTCATTTAAACGACTTTTCAGTGCTTTAGAATTAGGTGAGTTAGTCACCATGGTACTTAGTGCTTCGTAAATACGGCGTTGTAAAATACGGATAATATATTCAGATAGCGGAATGTTGGCACTATTCATAAGTGCTTCTTCAGTTTCTTCTATTATCGCTTTTTGTTTTGTGAGTTCTTTACGACGCTCGCTTTCTTGTTTTTCTTTGTGTTGTTGTACAGCACTTACCCAAAGTGCAATCACAATCAGTGCAACTATAAGTACAATTATAATAGAAACGATCATGGTGTAATTCTCGGATTCATAACCTAATTCGTTAATCTTACATTAAAAATATGGTTACAGGATAGTTTTGCACCGATTAACTTTAAAATATGCAAATAAAGCGCTACAACCTTAAGGGATTATAAGATTAAACCGGATAATCATTGCTATCTGAAGCATATTTATTGTGCTAGCCTTAAACTCTAAACATATAAAATACATTAACATTGAACTAAAACTACCTTTAAAGTGAAATAACGCTTGGTTTTAGTGAGTGTAGCCTTTATATATAATATGAATAATAACGTTAAAATATGCAGCCATGAAACTACAACAGCTCAGATATATCGTAGAAGTACAAAATCATAAATTAAATGTTTCAGCAACTGCTGAGAGCTTATTTACCTCGCAACCTGGTATTTCTAAACAAGTACGAATGTTAGAAGATGAGTTAGGTGTGCAAATTTTTGGTCGTAGCGGAAAGCATTTAACGCATGTTACTGGTGCTGGTGAGGATATCATTAACATTTCGCGCGAAATACTTTCTAAAGTAGAAGGTATAAAAGCAGTTGCGAATGAGCATACTTTGCCTGATCAAGGTAAATTGAATATTGCCACTACACATACTCAGGCTCGCTACGCGCTCCCAAATGTTATCCAAGGGTTTATGAAAAAATACCCTGCGGTATCACTGCATATGCACCAAGGCACACCACAACAAATATCTGATGCAGCAGCACGAGGCGATGCTGACTTTGCAATAGCAACAGAAGCTTTGCATTTGTATTCAGATTTAGTCATGTTGCCGTGTTATCACTGGAATCGCAGCATTGTAGTAGCTAAAGACCATCCGTTAGCTAAAAAAGCACATAGTTTAACTGTGGCTGATATTGCTCAGTATCCATTAATTACTTATGTATTTGGTTTTACCGGACGCTCAGAGTTAGATAAAGCATTTAGTGCACACGGGCTTGAGCCGCATATTGTATTTACAGCAACCGATGCTGATGTTATTAAAACATACGTACGATTGGGTTTAGGTGTAGGTGTTGTGGCTTCAATGGCAATAGATCAAGTAAGCGATACAGATTTGGTTTGTATTGATGCAAGTCATTTATTTGAAGCGAGCACAACTAAAATTGGCTTTAGAAAAGGCAGTTTTTTACGTACCTATATGTATGACTTTATTGAGCGTTTTGCGCCGCACTTAACCAAAGAGCGAGTAGAGCGTGCAAGTTTAATGCGTAATCAAGATGACGTAGATAAATTATTTGCAGATATAGAATTACCAGTTAAATAGCTGCTTGAGATAGATGTATTATCTAAAGTTCAGGTTAATTACATTCAACGAATAATAAAAAAGCCGTCTACTTTAAATAGATGGCTTTTTTCTTTTTATAAAGGGCTGACTAACACTCGATAATATTAACAGCTAATCCACCGCGAGCGGTTTCTTTGTATTTAGTTTTCATATCGTTGCCGGTTTCAAGCATGGTTTTAATCACTTTATCAAGAGATACCTTTTGCTCGCCACTGCCACGAATAGCTAAACGCGAAGCGTTAATCGCTTTAATGGCGCCCATTGCATTGCGTTCAATGCATGGCACTTGCACTAAGCCACCAACAGGGTCACACGTTAGACCTAAGTTATGTTCCATACCAATTTCTGCTGCGTTTTCTACTTGTACAACATTACCACCAACAATTTCTGTTAATGCGCCTGCTGCCATAGAACATGCAACGCCAACTTCACCTTGGCAACCTACTTCAGCACCCGAAATAGAGGCATTCTTTTTATATAAAATACCAATAGCCGCAGCCGTTAATAAATAACGTGTTGCTATATCGCGGTCTACTTCTTTTACAAATTTGTGATAGTACATCAGTACAGCAGGTAAAATACCTGCAGCACCGTTGGTGGGGGCGGTAACTACTCGACCACCAGCAGCATTTTCTTCATTTACAGCAAGAGCAAATAAATCAACCCAGTCCATTGCACGAAGAGGGTCGTTACTTACTTCTATATTTAGTTTTAAGTATAAACTCGGTGCACGACGTTTTACTTTTAAGCCACCTGGTAAAATACCTTCGGTTCGAACACCACGGTCAATACAAGCCATCATTACTTGCCAGATATGAAACAACTCATCTTTTACTTCATCTTCAGTGCGTAGTGTCTTTTCGTTTTTCATCATCAAGCTTGATACGCTAAAGCCAGATTCTTTACACATTTCTAGTAGCTCTTTTGCGCTATCGAATGGAAAAGGAGCGGGGTTTTCTTCTCTAATATCGAGGGCAGCTTGTTTTTCGTTTTCAAATTCTTCGTCAGTAACAATAAAACCGCCACCGATAGAGTAATACACTTTACTGTAAACTTTTTCGCCGTTGTTTGAGGCAATAATTTCCATTGCATTAGAATGCTTTGGCAGGGTTTTACGGCGATGAAAAACAATAGCCCCTTGTTTTGGAAACTTTGCTTTGTGTATTTGATTTAAATAAATAACCTGATCATTTTCAATGGTCGCTAAAATATCATCGACTAAATCGGCATCTATAGTTTCAGGATCGTAACCAGCTAAGCCAAGTATGACGGCTTTACCTGAACCATGTCCAACGCCTGTTTGACCTAGCGAGCCATAAAGCTCTACTTTTATATCGGTAACATTTGCTAATAATTGTTTTTCTTGGAGTTCATTAACAAATAAACGTGATGCGCGCATTGGACCAACGGTGTGTGACGACGATGGGCCAATGCCAATGCTAAACATATCAAATGCACTGATCATAATGTGTGTGTCTCTACTTTGTTTCTCAGCACGAGGCTGTTCTTTGAACGGTCGACCATGATAACGTGGAATTGCAATCGTGTAACTACTAATAGCTAAGATTTAAACTGGTAAGGCGAGTTGTTTTGTAAAGTTTTTTATAATGTTTGCCGTAGCACCCCACAGTAGTCCATTAGGCGTTTTAAACCCCTGCAAAATCACTGTTTTTCCAAACCGTTGAAAAGGTAAAGGTTGCCAGTTAGCTTCGTTATTTAAATCTGAGATCGACAACAAAAAGCTGGCTTGTACTTCATTATAGTCATTTTCCCACGTGGTGCCTTTGCTTAGTAAGCCCACGTACGGGCTAATACTAAAACCCGTTAAAGTTGAATACTCTGGTAAGCTGCCTAATACTTTAACGTTACTCGCGGCAATATTTAACTCTTCTTTTAATTCACGAAGTGCTGTGGTGCGAAGAGTAACATCGCTTACTTCAAATTTGCCCCCAGGCAAACAAATCTCCCCAGGGTGATGGTGTAAATAGGTAGGGCGCTTACACAGTAAAATATGGGCATGGTCATTTATATCAATAATAGGCAGCATAACAGCGCTAGCACGCTTTTTACGCGTGTCTTTTAATTGATTTGGCGCAGCCGTAGGGCTTAACAGAAAACGCGCCATAATATGTTCACTATTCAAAGCGACCTACTGTTTTAATAAAGGGAGGATTTTGTTTACTTTATCGTATGTTTCTTGATATTCCAATTCGACTTTAGAATCAGCTACGATTCCGCCGCCTGCCCAACAGTAAATTTGTTGTTGGTGGCATACCAAGGTACGAATAGTAATACTGGTGTCCATATTGCCGCACGCACTTAAATAGCCAATTGAACCGCAGTAAATACTGCGACGATGTGGCTCTAGTTCTTCAATTATTTGCATCGCTCTTATTTTAGGTGCGCCAGTAATAGAGCCGCCCGGAAAAGCCGCCTGAAGCTGATCGACCGCTGTTTTTCCTTCATCAAGTTCTGAGGTTACTGTGCTCACTAAATGATGCACTGCCGGAAAGCTTTCGATAGCAAAAAGGGAAGGGACCTGAACACTTCCAGGCTTTGCTACTTTGCCTAAATCGTTACGCAGTAAATCAACAATCATGACATTTTCAGCGCGATCTTTTGCTGATGCAGCGAGTATTTGTGCTTGACATTGATCCTCTAACGCATCCGCTTTTCGTGGCAGTGTGCCTTTAATCGGTTTGGTTTCTACAACGTTATTATTTACAGATATAAAGCGCTCAGGGGAGATTGATAAAATAGCCCCTTGAGGGTGATTTATAAAGCTTGAAAACGGCGCTTTATTAGCCTCACGCAGTTTAATATAAGCTGCCCAAGGGGAGCCTTCAAACTGAGCGTTAAAGCGCTGCGCTAAATTAATTTGGTAACAATCGCCACTTTTTAAATACTCCTCAATTTGGGCAAATTTTGCAGCATACGCATCTTTACTCATGTTTGAGTGCCAATCAGTACTCAATTTGAAGTTTAAGTTAGTTATTGGTGCATCTAAATACTGCTCATAAAGCCTGAGGCGATTAACGTTTGGCTGCGATACATAAAACCAGCTTTGTTGTTGTTTATCGTAAATAAGGGCATCTAAATAAAGGCCAATAGCCATTTGAGGAAGATTAATATCTTCGATAGCATTAGTGGGAATGTTTTCAATTGTACGGCCTAGGTCGTAGCCAAAGTAACCAAGCCAACCGCCGTTAAAGGGTAAATCGTAATCGGCTTTTGTTTTATCAAGAAGTGCAAGTTCACTATTCATTATTTCAAAACAGCTTTTACAGCTTTGTTGATCATTTAGAAAACTTTTGTTGTTTTGAACTTCAAGCGTTTTTGTAGGTTCGATAGCTATAATATCAAAGCGACTATTTACATGGTCACTATTGGCAGAATCGAGCAATATGGCATAAGGAAGGTGTGCAAAATGTGCAAATACATCAATACAGCTTTGCTTTATGGCTAATTTAATACAATTATTTTTATTGTTTAGCATTTACTACCCCTTTAAGAACTGGCTCGAAACGGGCTGGGAGGGTATCATAAGTCAAATTTTTTGGCAGCACTAAGCTGCAAAAAACAGTGCAAACCACCGTCACCGGTTTGATTTAGTTTACGCGACAACGCGTAACGGTAACTTAAGGAACCACTATGAGTACAATTTGTCAGCAAGATTTTATTGATAGCATTGAAGATGCATTACAATATATTTCGTTCTATCACCCACTTGATTTTGTTCAAGCACTCGAGAAAGCCTACAACAAAGAACAAAGTAAAGCGGCTAAAGACGCCATTGCACAAATTTTAATTAACTCACGCATGTCGGCTGAAGGCAAGCGTCCACTTTGCCAAGATACCGGTATTATTACCTGTTTTGTTAAAGTAGGTATGGATGTTAAGTGGGATAAAACAGATTTAACCGTTCAACAAATGGTTGATGAAGGTACTCGTCGTGCATATTTGAATCCAGATAATCCTTTACGTGCATCTATTGTTGCAGACCCTGCGGGCACGCGTAAAAACACGAAAGATAATACGCCTTCGGTTGTACATATTGATTTAGTGGCTGGTGGTAAAGTAGAAGTAATGGTTGCGGCTAAAGGCGGCGGCTCTGAAAACAAAAGTAAAATGGTTATGTTAAACCCGTCAGATGATGTTGCTGAATGGGTAGAAAAAACATTACCGACAATGGGTGCTGGTTGGTGTCCGCCAGGCATGCTAGGTATAGGTATTGGTGGTACGGCTGAAAAAGCGGCAGTAATGGCTAAAGAGTCGTTAATGGACCCAGTTGATATCCATGAGTTAATGGAACGCGGTGCAGAAACAACAGAAGAAAAACTACGTTTAGAAATTTTTGACCGTGCTAATAAATTAGGTATTGGTGCACAAGGGTTAGGCGGTTTAACAACGGTTGTTGACGTTAAAATTAAAACAGCACCAACGCATGCGGCTTCAAAACCTGTAGTAATGATCCCTAACTGCGCAGCAACTCGTCATGTACATTTTACGCTTGATGGTTCTGGTCCTGCTAATTTAAAAGCACCTAAACTAGAGGATTGGCCACAAGTTACATTTGAAGTGGGCGAAGGCACACGTCGTGTTGACTTAAATACACTGACCAAAAAAGATGTTCAAGAATGGAAAATGGGCGAAACCGTTTTACTTTCAGGCACTATTTTAACGGGTCGTGATGCAGCGCATAAACGTCTACAAGATATGATCAACTCAGGCGAAGGTTTACCAAAAGGCGTAGACTTTGATAATAAATTTATTTATTACGTTGGACCAGTAGATGCGGTACGTGATGAAGCGGTAGGTCCTGCAGGCCCTACAACAGCTACTCGCATGGATAAATTCACCGATATGATGCTAGAAAAAACAGGCATTGTAGGCATGATTGGTAAAGCTGAACGTGGACCTGCAACTGTTGAGTCTATTAAAGAGCATAAATCTGTTTATTTAATGGCCGTAGGCGGTGCGGCTTACTTAGTATCTAAAGCAATTAAAAAAGCACGCGTAGTTGCTTTTGAAGATTTAGGTATGGAAGCTATTTATGAATTTGAAGTAGAAGATATGCCAGTGACCGTTGCAGTAGACAGTGAAGGCGCTAATGCGCATACACAAGGTCCTGCGATCTGGAAAGCTAAAATAGAAGAGCTTGATAGCAAACTAAAATAACGTAAGTTATGCTTTTAAAAGCGAGCCTAGTGCTCGCTTTTTTGTTTTTTAAATAGAGCCATTACCAATCTTACAGCTCTGACCAGTTTGCGAAAAAGCTCACTTTTTACTGAAAACCTATAGGCAGCAGTACGTGGCGGGCAAGTAGCACTTGTATATTAAACTTTACATGCAACAGCTGCATTACGTTCACGTAAACGTAAGTTGGTGTGGTTGTTCTATTTATAGTTTTTAAAACTTACAAATGGCGGTTTTGTGAATTTTTTATCTATATAAAAGTTTTAATTAGGTTATTTAATTTAAGCTTGATGTTTTCATTGGTTTTATCTTCTGTGAGTATAGCGAACTCGAATATGAAGTGATAAAGTCTCGGCAATTTCCAGCGCGCATACCCTCTCACGGGTTAACTATTTCGGAGTATTTTAAGTGGCTGTGTTTAATCGAGTTGAATTTGATAACCACGAACAAGTGGTTTTTTGTTCTGATGAAGAGTCGGGTTTAAAAGCAATTATTGCTGTACATAACACTAAGCTAGGTCCTGCTGTTGGCGGATGTAGAATGTGGGATTATGCGAACGACGAAGATGCGGTTTATGACGTACTGCGCTTATCGAAGGGCATGACTTATAAAAACGCAGTAGCACGCTTACCATTTGGTGGCGGCAAATCTGTAATTATAGGCAATGCGAAAGAAATTAAATCGGAACAATTATTTCGTGCATTTGGTCGTCAATTAGAGCGATTAAATGGCAGCTATTACTCAGCCGAAGATGTAAATATTACCTGTGCTGATGTTGCACTTATGAATAAAGAAACTAATTACGTACTTGGACTTGAAGGCAAAAGTGGTAATCCATCACCATTTACAGCATACGGTACTTTTTTAGGAATTAAAGCCGCGTTACAACATCAACGTGGTCATCAAAACTTTGCAGGTATAAAAGTAGCCGTTCAAGGTTTAGGTGCTGTTGCCTATGGTTTATGTAAACATTTAGCCGATGCTGGCGCTGAGTTGTTTGTAACAGATATTAACCAAGTAGCTATTGACCGTGTTGTTAATGAGTTTGGCGCAACTGCGGTTGGCATTGATGAAATTTACGACTTAGATGTTGATGTATATGCACCTTGTGCATTAGGTGCAACTGTTAACGATTTAACTATACCGCGTTTAAAGGCAACTATTATTGCGGGTTGTGCTAACAATCAGTTAGCTGAATCTCGCCACGGTGAAGTTATTCGTGAAAAAGGCATTTTATATGCTCCAGATTACGTAATTAACGCCGGTGGTATTATTAACGTTTATTACGAAACAGCACCAGAAGGTTACAGTAGCGATGCTTCAAATAAGCATGTTGAAGGTATTTTTAAAACGTTAACTGAAATCTTTGCTCGAAGCGAAAAAGAGCAAAAATCTACGCATTTAATTGCTGACGAATTAGCACAAGAGATCATTAAAAACGGTCTATAAATTTAAGCTGAAATGCAATAAAGGTGTGCAATTGCACACCTTTTGTTTATCTGTAAGTTAATGCAATTATTATTGAACAGCGGTACAATTTATTTTTAATTTTGTGCGGCAAATTATGACTTCTTCAACTTCTCTTATGCAGCCTATCGACTTCGATAATTGGCCTCGAAAGCAACATTTTGAATTATTTAAAAACTTCTCTCAGCCTTATTTTAATGTGTGTGTACGTTTAGATATTCAAACGCTATACGATTATTGTAAAACCAATCAAATTTCTTTTTTTCAAGCGTATGTGTATTGCACCTTAAAAGCTTGCTATGCATATGAACCAATAATGTTACGTATAAATAATAGTAAGCCATGTTTACTTAATACTGTGCGTGCCAGTGTGGTTGAACTTGCCAAAAACGATACGTTTATATTTAGTTATTTTAATTATAAAAACACGTTCAAAGAGTTTACTGTTCATGCAGAGCAGGTGGGTGAAAAAGCGAAGTCGCAACCGCTTTTTTCTGATGCGTTTGCCCAAACCGAAGGACAAGCAGATTTAATTCATATATCAGTTTTGCCATGGTTAAATTTTAGCGCATTTTCGCATGCATTTAGTGACGATCAAAGTTTAGGGATCCCCAAATTTGTGTTTGGTCAGTATGATAAACATACAGGAACGATACCTTTAGCAATTGATGTGCATCATTCATTAATGGATGGATTGCACGTAGCAAAGTTTATAAACACGCTTCAAACTACATTTAATGACTTTTGTAACGATTTGTTAATGTAATAGAAGTAAGCCCTGTGGTAATATTTCCAGTTATTCAAAAGTTTAGGTTTAGATGTAATTACGTTTAGTTACATTGGTGTCTAGTCTGTATCGCTAATTTATTAGTTAAAAAATAATTATAAAGGCTGTTTATGATGAAATGTTTAGGCATTTTATGTTCTTTGTTCGTCATATTTGTTTGTGAAGCACAAGAGCAAACGCGTTTACCGCTTAGCGATTACTTTTCTGAGACATGGAATACACGCTCAGGTTTACCTCATAATAGTATTAATAGCGTTGCTCAAACTCAAGATGGTTATTTGTGGATAGCGACTTGGGAAGGGCTAGCGCGCTTTAATGGTCAAGAATTTAAATTGTTTACTCGCTCCGAGATAAACAACCTTCCCGATTCTGGTTTACGTACACTTACACCTACAGATGATGGTGACTTATATATAGCCGGCTCAAGAGGGGGGGTCAGCCTATATCATAACCGTCTTTGGGATACCCAATTTTCGGCAGCCGGTATGGTTAACCATTTATTTAAAAGCAAAGATAACGCATTGTGGCTTGCACTTGAAAACGATGGCGTATTTTATCGTGCAGCGAATAGTAAAAAAGACATTTCGATAATAAAAAATGTGAGCGCTTATAGAATAATCGAAGATGCTAGTAATATTATATGGGCAGCAACAAGCGACGGTCTTTATAAAATTACAGATAAACATGCCACTTTAGTTACCCCTGAATATGGACTCCCTAATTCTCCTGTTTATAACTTACTTATTACGAGAGATGGACAGTTATTGATTGGCAGTGAAAAAGGAGCTTACATTTTAAATAATGAACACTTTGAGCCTGTTGACCCTCAACTAAGTACTGAATCTATTTCTAGTTTGTTGGAAGATGATCATGGTGATTTATGGTTTGGTACTATAAACAAAGGCGTATTTAGACTTAGCCCTGATGGCTTAGAGCAACTAGATTCTGAAAATGGGTTACCTGCTAACCGTATATTATCCATGCTACAAGACCGAGAAAATAGTATTTGGATAGGCACTAACGCAGGCTTGTTTAGATTAAGAGAAGCCCCGTTTTCATATTGGACTAAAAAAAGAGGGTTAGCTGGAGATTACGTCCGAACCGTATTATCGCATTCAGATGGCAGCTTATGGATTGGAAGTAGCACTGGGCTTAATCGTCTTAATAAAAATAAGATAACTAGTTTCACTGATATTAATAAAGACTCATCTTATTCAGTACTTAGTTTGCTTGAAGGCAAAAATGGTGAGGTTTTATTAGGAACTTACACCTCAGGCGTATTAAAAGTTGAGAACGGAGTTATTACGCCTTATTTAAATCGTGATAATGGTTTGGGCAGCAATGAAGTAAGAACGCTGCTCCTTGATTCAAAAAATCGTTTATGGATTGGTACTGCCTCTGGGCTTACTCGTGTAGAAGAAGATGGCACGTTAGTGCAATTTACTAATAAAGCAGAGCTGCCAAGTGGCTTTGTTATGGCATTGAGTGAGGATAATCAAGGCAATATATGGGTAGGAACAGGCATTGGTGTTGTTGTATTTGATATAATCACTGAGAAATTTACTACATTAAGTTTTCCTAAAAGTTTTGCTGCTGAGTATGCGTTTGGCTTTTATATAGATAAAGATTATATGTGGATGGCTACCGATCGAGGATTAGTACGCTACACATACACAACAGGCGAAATGGCTATATTAGGACGTGAGCAAGGCCTACCCGTAGATAAGTTATTTCAGGTAGTCGCTACCGAAAAATCCTTTTGGTTATCGAGTAATCGCGGCATTATTCAAATAGAAAAAAAACAGATTCAATACATTCTTAATACAGATGCAGAAAAAAAAGTGATTCCATTAGAGTATCAGCTTTATGATGAGGGTGATGGTATGCTCAGTGCTCAAGCTAATGGGGGCTCAACGCCCTCTGCTACAGCACATAATGATGGGACGCTTTGGTTTGCAACCGCAAAGGGCGTGAGCTCAGTTAAACCAGCTCGTTTACAGGCATCTACTCAAGTTTCGTTGCCCACTATTATTGAAAGCTTTTATGTTGATGGTAAACCAACCGCTTTACCATTAGATGGTGAATCGGTGTTATTGCCGCCGGGAGTATCTCGGTTATCTTTTCAGTATGCTGGGTTGAGTTTTATTATGCCTCAGCGATTAAACTTTCAGACTCGATTAGAGGGGTTTAATAACAAGTGGGTTAATCGACAACATAGTACTACAGCGGAATACACTAATTTACCGGCTGGTAGGTACACCTTTATGGTTCGTGCAGGTTATCCAAACGCAAAGTGGCAACAAAATCACAAAGTAATTAGTTTTGTTATTCAAGCACATTTTTGGCAAAAAATGAGTTTTAAATTATTTGTGTTTTTTATACTTACCTTAACCGTTTACGCTATTTATAAGTATCGTTTGTACCATTATAAACAGGTAGAAATAAAACTAATTAGCCGAGTTGAAAGCCAAACTCAAGACTTACAAAAGCAAGCTGATGCTTTTGCTTACCAAGCAACTCACGATCAATTAACCGATATGCCAAATAGGCGTGCATTTGATAGCTGGCTTGCTAAAAACTTTGCATCATTTAAAACTCAAAATAAACCACTCGCTATTGCAATAATGGATATTGATCACTTTAAACGTATTAATGATGGTTGGTCGCATATTGTTGGGGATAAAGTAATTTGTACGATAGCCCGAATTCTTAAAACAAATAGTGAAGGTGAGCAAGAAATTGCTCGTTGGGGCGGCGAAGAGTTTACACTGTTATTTCCGGGTAAAACGGCTTTTGAGGCACGCGTTATTTGCGAGCAACTTCGAGAAAATATCAGTAATAACGATTTTTCAACGGTAGCTCAAAACCTTAATGTAACGGTAAGTTTTGGTATTTCAGATTCAATTGGTATTAATGACTACGACCGATTACTATCGCGGGCAGATCAAGCACTATACAAAGCTAAAAATAGTGGTCGAAATCGCACTGAAATTATTTGATTGAAAAATGCCCTCTGCGGACATATTTATATAGAACACTTTGGCTTAGGATGCCCTCATGATAAATGGACTGTTAATTTTTATTTTAATTCTTTTCGTCGTTGTTTTTTGGCGCTGGCCATCAATTCAAACTCGACTATGGCGTAAAAAATATAGAGACTTTGCTTTAAATTCACAGCAAAAAGATATTTTATTACGCTGCATGCCTATTTATAAAAAAATGACAGATGCCGATAGAGAAAAGTTAGAGCGTCATATAACGTGGTTTTTAAATGAAAAACGCTTTGTTGGCTGTGATGGCTTAAAGCTTACACCGGCAATGAAATTGATTGTTGCTGCTGATGCGTGTGTACTGGTTTTAAATAAACCGTGGCCACTTTATAAAAATGTAAAAGAAATTTTATTATATCCAAGTGCTTATTACGCGCCGCAATCAACTCGCGATAGTGCAGGGCTTGTGAGTTACCATAATACAGTGCGGTTAGGCGAATCTTGGCCTGGGGGTACGCTTGTACTAAGTTGGCACGATGTGCTTGAAGGAAATCGCTTGCCTAGTGATGGGCATAATTTGGTTTTTCACGAATTTGCACATCAACTCGATCAAGAAACAGGTAAAACCACAGGCACACCACTTTTAAAAAGCTCAGCAGATTACAAAGAATGGGGGCGAGTATTTAGTCGTGCGTTTACGCAGTTAAAAAGCCATGTTGCCTATAGCATGCCGCATGTTATTCACAGTTATGGTGCAACTAATGAAGCGGAGTTTTTTGCTGTGCTCACCGAGACCTTTATTGAAAAACCAGCTGAACTTCGACGCTACGATCCTGAAATTTATAGTATGTTGGTTAATTACTATCAATTTGACCCTATTGTTTGGCATTAAACTTAATAAACTGCGCTTTATCATATAATGCTGGCAAGTCTCGCTTGTTTTTGTTGCAATCATGTAAAATAGTTTTACCTGCAACAATAACAAGCGAGAAACGCATGAAAAAAATGCTTCATACAGTATTGGCACTATCTGTGTCATTAGCAGTAGGGCAAGTGAATGCCACAGAAGAAGATGAACAAAAATGGCAAGTAGATTCACCTAAAGGGCAGTTTGTAGATGCTGCTATAAGTGTTGAGCAAGGCACTTGGATGAATATTGATATTAGCCCCGATGGTAAAACCGTTGTGTTTGACTTACTTGGCGATATTTACACCATGGCGATGAGTGGCGGTACAGCGACAAAACTTACATCCGATATTGCATGGCAAATGCAGCCCCGTTTTAGCCCAGATGGAAAACATATTGCGTTTACCTCAGATCAAGGTGGTGGCGATAACATTTGGATAATGGACTTAAAAGGTGAAAACCAAACAGCCGTTACCGACGAAACCTTTCGTTTATTAAATAGCCCTGCATGGAGCCCCGATGGTGATTATTTAGTTGCTCGTAAACACTTTACGGCTAGTCGTTCACTTGGTGCAGGTGAAGTATGGCTTTACCATAAAGCGGGTGGCAAAGGAGTACAACTTACTAAACGTGAGAACGATCAAAAAGATTTAGGTGAGCCTATGTTTTCGCCTGATGGTCGTTATGTATACTTTTCACATGATGCGACACCTGGTAAAACATTTCATTATTCAAAGGATTCTGTAGCAGGTATTTATAAAATTAAACGCTACGACCGTGAAACAGGTGAAATTGAAACCGTGATTGATGGCATGGGCGGCGCAATAAGACCAACACCGTCTCCTGATGGTAAAAAACTTGCTTATATAAAACGTGATGATTTTCAAACTAGCCTGTATTTATACGATTTAACCAGCGGTGAGCACACTAAGCTTTACGATAAGCTTGAACGTGATATGCAAGAAACATGGGCTATTCACGGGGTTTATCCAACCATTGCATGGACACCAGATAATGAAGAACTGGTATTTTGGGCTGGTGGAACAATTCATAAGCTAGATGTTGAAGACAAATCTGTAAAAACCATTCCTTTTAAAGTACAAACTACTAAAAAAATCCAAAAAGCAGTCCGTTTTACACAAAACTTAGATACCGATGAGTTTGAAGTAAAAATGTTGCGTAATGTGCAAGTAAGCCCAGATGGAAAAACCGCAATTTTTGAAGCGCTTGGGCACATTTATAAGCGTGATTTAGAATCAGGAAAAATTAAGCGTTTAACAAAGCAAACTGATCATTATGAATTATTCCCGCAGTACTCCCGCGATGGTAAAAAAATAGTTTACACCACATGGGACGATAACAAACAAGGGTCAGTGAGAGTTGTGTCTGCACGCAGAGGTCGTGGCGATACAATTACTAAAGAGCCTGGCAAGTACGTAGAGCCAACGTTTAGTCCAGACGGTAAAACAGTTGTTTACCGAAAAGCGACAGGTGGCAGTATTTTAAACCCTAAATGGTCACTCAATCCGGGGGTTTATAGTGTAAGCGTTAAAGGCGGTAAAAGTGAGCTTATTTCAAAAAGTGGTTATCAACCACAATTTGGTGCAGCGAATGATCGTGTTTATATAATGAGCCCTTGGCCAAAGCCAACATTGAGCGTAGTGGAGCTTGAAAGTAAAAAAGTTCGTAAATTATATGAATCAGAACATGCTACTGAATTTAGAATATCGCCAGATGGGCAGTACTTAGCTTTTGCTGAGCGCTTTAAAGTGTATGTAACGCCACTTGTTGAAAGCGGTAAAATAATTAATATTGGTCCTAAAGACAGCCAATTTCCCATAGAGCAGCTATCGGTACGTGCTGGTGAAAATATTAGTTGGAGCGCTAAAAGTAACAAACTTTACTGGACATTAGGTCCTGAACTTTATCATGCAAGCCTTGACGGTATGTTTGCTATTAACAGCGCAGACGATAGCGATTTTAAAGTTAAGAGTGGCGAAAGCATTGGCTTTAGTAAAAAAATGGCTGAGCCAAAAGGTATGATTGCGCTTACTGGCGCAAAAATTATTACTATGGATGGCGAAAAAGTTATTGAAAATGGTGTAATTATAACTGATGGCAAGCATATTAAAGCAATCGGCGCAGCCAATGATATAAGCATTCCTAAAGATGCTGAGGTTATTGATGTAACAGGTAAAACAATAATGCCTGGTATTGTTGATGCTCATGCACATGGCTCGCAAGCAAGTGATGAAATTATACCTGAGCAAAACTGGAAAAATTTTGCAGGCTTAGCATTGGGTGTAACTACAATTCACGATCCATCAAACGATACCTCAGAAATATTTACAGCAAGTGAAATGCAAAAAGCTGGCATGATTGTCGGCCCACGTATTTTCTCAACGGGCACTATTTTATATGGAGCTAATATGCCAGGTTATACTTCGCATATTGACTCGTTAGATGATGCTAAATTTCACTTAGAGCGTCTAAAAAAAGTAGGTGCGTTTAGTGTTAAGTCGTATAACCAGCCTCGCCGTGAGCAGCGCCAACAAGTTATCGAAGCAGGTCGTGAGCTTGAAATGATGGTAGTACCAGAAGGCGGCTCATTATTACAACATAATCTAAGTATGATTGTTGATGGGCATACAGGTATTGAGCATTCAATCCCTGTAGAGCACATATACGACGATATAAAACAGTTATGGTCGCAAAGTGATGTAGGTTACACACCTACGCTTGTAGTGGCTTATGGTGGCATTTGGGGTGAAAATTACTGGTACGATAAAACCGATGTATGGAATCATCCGCGTTTAAGTAAATTTGTGCCTAAAAACCAATTATTACCGCGTTCTATGCGCCGAGTTAAAGCGCCCGATCATCACTATAACCACTTTAATAACGCACGAGTTGCTGCTGAACTGCAAGACTTAGGTGTTCTGGTTAACTTAGGTGCACACGGTCAGCGTGAAGGATTAGGTGCACACTGGGAAATGTGGATGTTTGCACAAGGCGGTATGACATCACTTGAAGCTATACGTGCATCGACAATTGATCCGGCTAAGTATTTAGGGCTTGATAAAAACGTAGGATCACTTGAAGTTGGCAAGCTTGCTGATTTAATGGTTATTGATGGCGATCCACTTAAAAACATTCGTGATTCAGACAAAATCGATTACACCATGATCAATGGTCGATTATTCAATGCCGAAACAATGAATGAAGTAGGTAAAAAAGAACGCCAACCACTTTACTTCGAAAAGTTATAATTTATTTTTAATCTTTTTAAAAGCGGCTATTAGCCGCTTTTTTTAGCTTTGTATTATGTGTTTTAGCAAAGTAACGTTTGGAATAATAATAGGTTGAATATGCATTACACGCGCTTGGCATATTAACCCTTCTTTAAGAGTTAGTAAGGTGTGTGCAATTTCTAATGCTTTAGCTTTATTACTTTTAAGTTCAGGTGTAGCGAGTAAAGCGACTAAAATTATGTCTAATATAGTCTGTTTATGTTGTATACACTGCTTTGCTATAGGGTGTTCAGCGATTGGGTATTCAGCAGCGGTATTTATAAAAAAACAGCCATGAAAATTTCCAAGCTCAGGTACTTTGTTGGCAAACCATAGCTCTAACCCTGCAAATATTGAAGTGGCTATCTCTAAAGCATGAGGTTTATCACAGCGTTTTTTAAACCATTTATTAAAACGCTCATCTCTTTTAGTTAAACATGCACAAATTAACTCATCTTTGCTAATAAAATGATTATAGAGTGTTTTTTTAGCTACTTTAGATACCGTTAAAATTTCATTAATACCAACTGCGTGCAAGCCCTTGGCGTAAAACAAATTAAGTGCGGTATCTATAATATGTTCTTGTTTAGTCATTTACTCTCCTAGAAAACAAATATTGACATGAGTAGACCGAATTGTCTACCCTACATAGGTAGACAGCTCTGTCTACTTTTGAGGGGGAGGTTAAAGTGAATTCAATTGATATTAAATCAGCCTGTTTTGCCGGCATTTTTTCTGCATTAGTACTGGGCTTTTTAGCATGGTTAAGCAATGTTGGAGATTATGGGTTGTGGTTAATGGCACCATTTGGTGCAACGGCGGTACTTGTATTTGGTATTTCGGATAGTCCATTAGCACAGCCAAAAAATGTAATTGTTGGCCATTTGATTACAGCGTTTGTAGGAGTTGTATTTGTAACTTATATTGGCGATAGTAGCGTATCAATTGCATTGGCTGTTGGGATTGCAATTACACTGATGATGCTAACAAAAACAGTGCATCCAGCAGCGGGTGCTAATCCAATTTTAATTATTGTATCGGGACAGAGTTGGGATTTTTTGATCATGCCTGTATTAGTCGGTACGGTGTTTATTGTTATTTGTGGTTTTGCGGCAAAATGGCTTCTGACTTTTTCAATAAGTAACAAACATAAAAAAACCGCTTAACGCGGTTTTTTTAAAGTCACAGTGAGTTGATTAAACAACACCGCGCGGTAAGCGGCAGTCGTGATCTTTACGTGCTAATTCAACAATCCAAGACTCCTCAGCTGTGTAACCTTCTTTGTTTTCGGTAACAACAGTGAATGGCGCTTTTTTCTGTGTTTTAGCTGGTGCAGCTGCTTTAGTTTTTTTCGTTTTAGCCGTTTTACCAGAATTTAACTTTTTAGTTAATTCTGCTACGTCAGCTAGGCGTAAATTTTTACCGCCATCAATGCTATACCAGCCTGGTTTAGTTGTGATTTCAGGTTTTTTACCATTGGCAGTTTCGTACGCTGCTTCAAAGGCAGATAACACTTCTGTTTTGTCTAGTTTGCTCATCAGAGACCCTATACGTTGTTAACACAGATAAAGAAGCCGTATTTATACCTATTTTAGAATAGTTTTTCAATTTTTTGCGATTTTCCTTTCATTTTAATCATTAAAACGCCAAAATTTGTACAAAATTCAGTGTTAAGTAAGGTAAGTTGTATGCAACGTCGAGAATTTGACCAACTTCTAAATGGTATTTTAAAACCCCACACAATTAAAGATTTTTGCCCGAATGGCTTACAAGTTGAAGGCAAAAACGAGATAAAAAAAATAGTTACAGGTGTAACAGCAAGCCAAGCATTGATTGATGCTGCAATTGAGCAAAAAGCAGATGCTATTTTGGTTCATCATGGCTATTTTTGGAAAGGTGAAACGCAACAAATTACAGGAATGAAAAAACGTCGTATAGGTGCGCTATTAGCAAATGATATTAATTTATTTGGCTATCATCTACCGCTCGATGTTCATCCTGAAATTGGTAATAACGCACAACTTGCAAAGTTATTAGATATTGAAATTGAAGCAGGGCTTGAGCCTGTTGCGAATAGTGTGGCGATGAAAGGGCGTTTAAAAACCCCTTTAAGTGGAGAGGAGTTTGCGAACAAAATTGCAAAAGTACTTAATCGTATACCACTCACAAGTTTAGTGCGCTCAGCTAAAATTGAAACAATTGCATTATGCACAGGTGGCGGGCAAGGCTATATTGATCTTGCTGCAGAGCAAGGTATTGATGCGTATTTAACGGGTGAAGCATCGGAGCAAACAATTCATAGCTCTCGAGAGCAAAATATTGATTTTTTTGCAGCTGGACATCATGCAACTGAGCGTTATGGGATTAAAGCCTTGGGCGAGTTACTTGCCCAAGAACATGGCTTTGACGTGACATTTATAGATATAGATAACCCAGTTTAATACTAATTAGCAAAGGTATTTAATACCAATCGGCATGAGTACTTAAATAATTTAACGAATTAAATCTCCAGATAACACCGTTAAAAATTTTCATTTAGAACAACTGGATATAAAATTTTTTAACTTGTTATAGTGCAATTCTTTTATCGTTAAATAGAACCCATATTTAAGCAGATTGGTATAAACGGGTTAATTTATTCATGGATCTAGTATTTAAGTCTATTAAAGTAATTAAATTAATAAAAACTAAAGCGCTTCTGGGTCTATCCAGCGGCGTATGCTTATCCAAGCATTCCCTATTATTTCGTGGCTGTATTGTGTAACCACAAATAATGCATGAGCATTAGGGATAAATTGTTTATGCCACGGTAGAGCTGCAAAGTTATGATAATCGGTTGCTGCGGTTATTACTTCAACACCTTGAGCATTAAATAAGTCTTTGGCACGAGGCATATGCAGTACAGATGTAACTAATGCAACGTTATAGTCGACTAATTTTGGTGCCAATAATTTTGCTTCCTCAGCAGTATCAGTAGCGCTCGCATTTTGAGCGAGCCGATTTTTATTAACCCCTAACGTAATTGCTGTTTTATACATTAGTTCGCTATTAGTTATATTTTCGTGCCCTGCACCAGACACAATAAGTTGTGCATTAGGGTAATGCTTTGCAAGTTTTACCCCTTCAACTAAACGTGTAAGTGCACAATTACCAAGTTGGTTATTTGCGCTTAGGGACGGGTTTGGATTTATGTCGCATCCTAGTACCACTATTTTATCTATTTTAGGGTGCTTTAATGAGTTAAAAGCGAGTGAAGGGGACTCGTTATTTTTTAAAATTAAATTAGCAACAAAAGGAGTACTTAGTAAAAGTAAAATAAGTATACTTAAAGAAGATAAAAACAGTGCTGATTTTGAACCTTTAAGCGCAAAGAAAATCGCAATAAATGCGAGTAGACCAAATAGAGGGAGTGGCATTAATAAGCCGCCGAGTAATTTTTTAAAAACAAGCATAATGAGTAATATAAAAAGCTAAGTTAGTGTTTATATTACTCATAAGCTAAGTGTTTATCGACCGTTATTTAACTTACAGGTATTTAAAAAGTGGCGGTAAACAGGGTTATCTTTCATATCTTTTTTCATTGCCAAATACATTGGGCGTGTTAACCCAAGTGCTCCCAAAGGAATAGATTTAATTAAGCCTTGGCTTTCATAAGGTGTAACAAGCCAATCAGGTAATGCAGCAACTCCCATTCCAGCACTAACAAGCTGAAAAATAAGTAGCCCTTGATCAACTGTTTTTAACGTACCATCGAAGCGTGCATTTTGGATAAAGTGTTTAAAAATATCTTGGCGTTCACGTGGTATTGGATACGAAATAATAGTTTCGTTTTTTAAATCAAGCGCTGTTACATACGCTTTTTTAGCTAAATCGTGATCTGGAGCCACAATCAGTTTAAGTTTAAAGTCGAATAAATGCGCATATTCTAATTTGTCTGGCTCACGTATATCAGATGTTAAAACTAAATCTAGTTCGTCATTTAACAAATCAGGAATAGCGTCGTAGCTAAAACCACGCTCGTAATCAATTTTTATGTCAGGCCAAAAGTTATTAAATTCTTTAATAGTAGGAAGTAACCAATGAAAACATGCATGGCACTCAACACTCAAACGAAGTTGAGAGATTGGCTGATTTAAACTTTCTTTTAATCGGCACTTTGTTGCTTCTACTTTTGGTAATATTTCGTTAGCAAGCTCGAGTAATAACATTCCTTGTGGGGTAAATCGTACCGGCTGAGTTTTACGCTCAAATAGTTGGCAATCCAGTTTATTCTCTAGATCTTTGATTTGATGCGATAAAGCTGATTGCGTTAAAAACAGCTCTCGTGCTGTATTAACCAAAGATCCAGTTTCTTTTAGGGTAGCAATAGTTTTTAAGTGTTTAAGACCAATCATCTTTAAAAATTCTCATGGTAAAAGTGAGTTCAGCTCAGATTAACTACATACTACGCTTTTACAAAAAACGTTTCAACGTCTAGATGGCTAAAATTTAGGGTGTTTATCGTTATTTAGCACTTAAACATTAAGTTTATTAATTATGTAAATTACTTTTCGACTGACTTGATAAGTTGTAGGTGAGTTTACTTCATGTTAAATCAGAAAATATATTAATTGCGTGGCGAAATGCATCTACATAAATTTTAGCCACCAAAACAGGTTGAAAGGTATAGGTAATAGCAAAGTTAGTGAAATAAAATTATTTAAGTTGAACTCCTGTTACTTAATACAAGGAAAGTTAATTAGGTTGGAAAGTCTAAGTATTATTCATAGGTTGGATCTTAAGGAATAAAACTTGAAAACATGCTCTGAATTTGATCTGATAGTAATCGCCAAACCACTATCTATCCCAAAAGC
>NZ_WTLC01000020.1:0-90739 GCF_011378875.1 Pseudoalteromonas sp. Z9A5 | reverse complement strand
TTGATGCCTCACTCTGCCTACAAAATCCCAACCAAATTTAAGCACTAACTTAAACCAAGGATTGCGAAATCCTGCATCTGTGACGATGATCGGCTTGCAATCTGGAGGCAATATTGATTTAAGTGTTTTAATGAAATCCTTGTGCACGCTTTGCTTCATGTATTCACATTCACGAAAACTTTGCTCATAGATTGTCATTGCTCGACCTTTAACTGGCACTGCTGCTCGTAAGAACCAAAGGGGTCAAATCTTGACTTCATACATCAATGGTCTAGATTTATAGTTTATTGCTCATTGAGTTTATTATTATATTTAGACCGCTGCGAATAGAGTATAAAAGCCTACAAGCGAAGCTGTTAAATTTGGGGTTAATAAAACTTTAATTCTTTATGGTATTCATAATGGAATAGCTTTAGGTTTGAGTTTTATACTACCAATAATAGCTATATTTCCTGTTTCTGAATGGCTTTTATTACTCGTTATGTTTCTTGCGATATTATCCGAGTTTATCACAATTTATTTTTATATATCTCAGAAGGAACTTTAAATGATATTTAGCTTTTTTCTAATTGCTTCGCTAAGTGCTGACTTTAATCTTGCTGGAAAAACTTCGGCAGGTTTAATACTTTGTGAAAATTTAAATAATAAAGTCAGTCTCGAAAAAAGAAAAGACTATAGCAAGCTACATAATGAACTCAATAGTTACTTAAGCCCTGAGTTAGAGTCAGACTTTGATTTAAGTAATAGCTTTTATAGTGCGCAGGTTGATTACATTAATTCATTTGAAAATGCAGACAAAGATAGACCCTTAGATGAAAGCTTATTAACTAAAGAGAAATGCCAAATACACATAGATAATGCAAATCAGTTAATAAGAAAATTTCAGTGAAATGTTTTATCTCAGACTTAATTTAATCTGATTCCGAAAACCAAAGAAAACCAAAGGGGTCAAATCTTGACTTCATATATCAATAGTCTAGATTTATAGTTTATTGCTCATTGAGTTTATTATTATGTCTAGACCGCTGCGAATAGAGTATGAAAATGCGTTTTATCATGTGATGAATCGCGGAAGGGGGCGTGAAAATACCTTTTTGAGAAAGAAAACCAAAGGGGTCAAATCTTGACTTCATACATCAATAGTCTAGATTTATAGTTTATTGCTCATTGAGTTTATTATTATGTCTAGACCGCTGCGAATAGAGTATGAAAATGCGTTTTATCATGTGATGAATCGCGGAAGGGGGCGTGAAAATACCTTTTTGAGTGATGACGATTTTAAGCATTTTTTATACTGCATTGAGCAAGCAAGCCTTCGTTTTAATATTGAAGTGCATTCGTATTGCTTAATGACCAATCATTACCACCTACTTATAAAAACTCCTGATGCAAATTTAGGCAGAGCCATGAAACATATTAATGGTCTCTATACGCAATATTTTAATAGAACACACAATACAGACGGTGCACTGTTTAGAGGTCGCTATAAGGCTGTGCTGGTGGATGCTGATAATTACTTACTACACGTTAGTCGTTACATACATCGTAACCCTATAGAAACAAGTACACCGTTAGTAGATGAACTTATTGACTATAAATGGTCTAGTTATTCAGCTTTTATCAAAAAAACAGTGATGCCAAAATGGTTAGTTCGAGACTTTATATTTTCGCTACAAGGAAAAAATCGTAAATATGCTGCGTACAAACAGTTTGTTGAATATGAAAACAATAAAGAAATAAGTACGTTTTATGGGGCTAAAAAGTTACTTTCAGTTTTGGGTTGTGACGCATTTATTGAAAAAATAAAAGGGTATATAGCAATACCAGATAGCGAAAGAACTATTGTTATTAAAAAACGCTCAACGGATGATGTAATTGATTACTTATCTAAATATTTTTGTATAGATACACATGATATTGTAACGGTTAAGAAAGGGCGAAAAGAGAAAAACTTGCCACGTATGTTTGCTATTAAATTATGCCAAGATTTAACAGGGCAAAATTTAAAAGCGTTAGCCGTTGCTTTTAATGTTCAACATTATTCAGCCATATCCCAAACGGTATGTAGACTAAATAAGTTAATAATTGAAGATGGAAAGGTCAAATTACAATTCGAAAAACTGCGAGATAGTTTGATGTATGAAGTCAAGATTTGACCCCTTTGGCTTTGACCCCTTTGGCTTTATAGAGGAAAATATAGCCATTCTTTATGGTGATGTACTAAAAATTGAGCTTATAGATAGTAACGATAGTGAATCTGATATATTGATTATCCATAAAAAAGGTGAAAACTATTTTAATGGGGCTGAAGTCACACATGTAATACTTGAATCACTCAAGGAGAGAGTTTTTAATGAAAAAAATTAATTTTTTTGCTTTATTTATACTGTTTATTTTTAATATTCCAGTAGAGGGAAGGGAGCTTTGTGAAGTATATCAAAGTATGACTTATCGTAGTACATTAGACACTTATTCACCTGAAGAAAAATATATTAACATTACGAAAGAAACTTTAATTTCGCCTCCCCGTGTTCTTTTCCAGCATCCAGATGGAAAAATTAGTGAAAAGTCTACATTTACAAAATTTAGAAACCTTCTCTCTGAGGCTTTTTTAGATGATGAACCAAAATTACTTTTTTCAAAAGTAACGGATACTGAAGGTGAATTTGTATTTGAAACAGATAATAATATTAGCATCAACGAACATGCTTTTTTAATTAAAGTACGAGGAAGTGAAATAGATATTTATCGGTATCATCCTCTTGAAGGGACAACAGGCTCGTTATCTATAATGCAACAAGCTATAAAAAAGTGTAATTACTAAATAAAAATTGAGTTTAAATCGCTATTGATCTTTAAAAGAACAAAGAGCCAAAGAAAAAGCGAAAAGGATCAATTTCTGATGAATTAACACAAAAGTTTGGTCCTTGGTTTTCTTGTTCTTACAAATATAGAAAACAAGAACTTAAATTAAATACCTCTTACTAATTGTAAGAGGTATCAATTTAAAATGCTTACTTGGATCGGCGTTTATCTAGTGCATAACGAACGACCATTCTTGCAACGCCAGCACCAATACCTGAAACTACCGCCCATGTAACAGCTTCTTTAAGATCTTTTTCTTCGCTTGGCTTGTCTTTTGGAGCGGGTTCGTTGGTAACCTTTTCCCACGATTTTTGTAAAGTTTTCCTTGTTAACATACCTGCCGATGCTGCAGCTAGCCCTATACCTACGGTCGTAATTAGTTGTTTATTACTCATAATGTTCTCCTTTCTATAAATAATGGTGGCGTTATTTATGTGTAACTCTTTAAGTAAGAACAGTAGTAACAGCAATTTACATACCGATAGAACCGCAAAGCTATTAAATCAGACTATTTTAAAACCTACACTTTGATACTCTTTCGCTAAAGCTAGATTCAACTAAGCCTAAAAAACTAAATACTTATTAAGATCGACAGTGCCTGCGAAGCAGTACATTATATTGCGTGTTTTAAATGATTTTTAAAAGGAGCTTTCGTTGGACTCACTCACACAAGTGGTGCTTGGTAGTGCTGTTGCTTATGCCACATTGGGTAATAAACTAGGTCGTAAATCTTTATTGGTTGGGGCTGCGTTTGGTACTTTACCCGATTTAGATGTGCTAATTAACTTTGGTGGCGATGTTGAAAACTTTGTTTATCACCGTAGTTTTAGTCATTCTTTATTTATACAGCTGTTAATGAGTCCCTTGTTTGCTTGGCTTTTACTTAAAATGAATTGGGCTAAAGGCGTAACTATGTCGCGCTGGTCGGTTGCCATTTTTTTAATTTTAAGTACCCATTCTTTACTCGATAATTTTACTGTTTATGGCACACAGTTGTTGTGGCCGTTGTCGACTCATCCCTTTAGTGTTTCGAGCATATTTATTATTGATCCTGCGTATACTTTGCCTCTTGTGTTGTCTTGTATAGCGTTGTGTTTTGCACGTATGAGCCCGTATGCACAACGTATTAATACCAGCGCATTGGTCATCAGTTCAATGTATTTAGTTTGGGGTTTTGCGGCTAAATACCACATTAATAATAAAATTTATCAGGCGCTGAACACACAAAATATCACATTTACACATTTTGAAAGTACACCAACTCCGCTTAACACTTTGCTATGGCGCGCTGTTGGTGTTACTAAACAAGGCCATTATGAAATTTATGCGTCTGTGTTTGATGAAGTTAAAAATGTTGATATTCAATTTTACCCTACAAAAAACGCGTTGCTAACTAAGATTAATGATGCAAAGCAAATCACGTTATTACAACAATTTACCAAAGGGCTATACGGTGTTTACCAGCAAGATGAAAAGGTTATTATTAGTGATTTAAGAATGGGGTTGGAGGGCAATTATGTGTTTTCATTTGTGGTTGCTGAGCAAAAAGATCAGCAGCTAATCCCTGGGCAATATCAAAAGCTCAGTAATCGATTGCCGTTAGATAAAATTAAGCTCATTTTTGCTCGTATTACAGACCCTAATATCGATTTATAAACGAGCGTGGCTGTGTCCACGCTTTTTAATAATAGGTTTTAGCTAAAGATTACCTGCTATTGCCAAAGTCTGATTTAGTCATCAGGTCCTTTGAGCGTAAATATTAAATGTTTGCGCATATCTTTTAAAATAACGCCTTTTTTGAGCATTGCGCCACTTAAGCGTTTTTGCCATTTTAATAAATCAGGCTCTGCCGCCGTTAAAGCTTGCTCGTTTTCAAACTGAAAACACAGCAATAAAGATCCAGGAAATAAGTGGTATTTAACGTCAAACCAGCATTGCAGCATACCAGGGAGTTCAGCGCGACCTTGTTCTTCTAATTTGTCAGCAATATTAAGCACAATAGCCTGCTGCTTTATTTGCACTGCAGAGAGTTTTTTCATTGTTTAAATCCAAGTTAGCGGCTAAAAAATGCAGCCGGAATATGGGCATTATACGCAAGCTTGTAGGTAGGCAACAACTTTGAAAGAGGATTAGTGTTCAATAGGGTGTTTATGTTTAAAATTAAGAGAGCTATGTTGGGAGACGCCTCCAGTTTTTCCAATCTATGTAGGTCGTATAAGTGGCGTAGCCGCACCATCCGACATTTATTATCATCATCACATTTAACCCTTCAACAATAAATTATATTAACTAAGCGCTGTGTAGAAGTAAGGCGACTCAGTGCTCTCTTTTTACTGAGTTAATCATACATAATTGTAATTTAGTCAATAAAAGTGTTTATGCTGTTCCTGCTTTATTGACAGTAAGGTTGAGTCGTGTAGTCTTCTTTTTACTTTAAAATACAGGCTATAAGGACAGTAATGCTTTGTTACACCGGACTTGAATGTCTTCAATATTCGATTGAAATTGTTTACCCATTATCTGAACCTCTTTTTAATGTTTTTTTATTAACTATTAGCTTATCTTTAAAAAATATACCAGGGCGCTCTTGGTTGGTAGGTTTTGCAATATGCAGCTTAATCTCATCGATTTTGTATGGCATATTTTATTTTATTCCGATGAACTATCCTGAATATACCGAATACTCTTATGCATACAGATTTACGACCCGTTTAATCTACAAGTTTGGTTTTTTTATACTCTTACCTGTGTTTTTATTTAATTTATGGAGTAGTAAAACACTTAACCTTTCTGCCGTGAGCATTCTTTTTTCATGGCGAGGACGGGTTACTCGAAGTATTTATTGGGGGGCTGGTATAGCTAATGCGGTTTTATTCTTTGCAATTATCGATGGAATTAATTTATTTAGAGACCTTCCAACCGAGGCAACGTGGTTTTCTATGGGTCTTAAGTATTTTACCTTATTTATAGTATTAGGGTTTTCGATGTGGACTAACTTAATAGTAACGATTAAGCGTTGGCATGACCTTAATAAGTCTGGCTGGATGACACTATGCCTTTTGATACCGTTTATCGGTGCAATTGGTTGTATGATTTACTTAGGTTTTGCTAAGGGAAAAAAGGACAAAAATCGTTTTGGTGAAGCACTTATTCAATAAGAGCTAACAAAAATGGCACCTGTCAAAAGCTACCTGCCTGAGCAGAACTTTTAATGGGTGACCCTTGTAAAGCACATTGTAGCGGATGTAGGGGAAATACTTAAACGTGAGTTGGGTATTTGGGCTTTGCAAAATGTAAAACCTGCCCTCATCTTATAGTGGTTTACTTAAAAAAATGGCTGCCATAACGTGTTAATAGCCCCTATAAGCTAGTTAAAATTAAATATAGCGTTTAATAGTTTGGGTTAAGCAACGACGTTTTATTACTCATGCAGTAACAAAAAAACGCAGCAATAGTGATAGTAAAACAGAGCTGATTCTTCACTGAATTAATCATACACAATTGTAATTTAGTCAATAAAAGGGGACATGCGTTCCTTATTTATTGACAGTCGGGTTGGGTCGTGTAGTCTCCTTTTTACTTTAAAATGCAAGCTATAAGGACAGTAATGTTTTGTAACACCGGACTTGAATGCCTTCAATATTCGATTGAAATTATTTACCCACTCCCTGAACTTCTTTTTAATGTTTTCTTATTAGCTATTAGCTTGTCTTTAAAAAATATACCAGGGCGCTCTTGGTTAACAGCTTTTGCAATATGCAGCTTAATATCATTGATTTTTTATATTATTCCGACGTATTTCCCTATCTATACCGAGTTCTTTGATGCGTTTAGATTTACAACTCATTTAATCTACCAGTTTAGTCTTTTTATACTCTTACCTGTATTTTTATTTAATTTATGGAGTAGTAAAACATTAAACCTTTCTGCCGCGAGTATTCTTTTTTCATGGCGAGGACGGGTTACTCGAAGTATATATTGGGGTGCTGGTATAGCTAATGCGGTTTTATTCTTAATAATTATCGATGGGATTATTACAAATGATTACTTTCCAAGCGAGGAAACGTGGCTTTCTATAGGTCTTAAGTATTTTACCGTACTTACAGTATTAGGGTTTTCGATTTGGGCTAACTTAATAATAACGATTAAGCGTTGGCATGACCTTAATATGTCTGGCTGGATGACACTATGCCTTTTGATACCGTTTATCGGTGCGATTGGTTGTATTATTTACTTAGGTTTTGTTAAAGGTAAAAAGGATAAAAATCGTTTTGGTGAGGCACTTATTCAATAAGAGCTAACAAAAATGACACCTGTCAAAAGCTACCTGCTTGAGCGGAACTTTAATGGGTGACCCTGTGACAGATAATTGGGAAAATGCTTAAACGTGAGTAGAGTGTTTGGGTTTGGCTAAATACAAAACCAGCACTCATCTATACAGTACTCCCATGGGCTCAGGTTTAATTATTGAGCAGGCAATTAATGTGTCATTTAATGCATTTAAAAATAGTACCAATGGTACAAATATATTAGTTAACTTACCAAATAGAAAGTCACTTCACTCATGTTTTAGCCCATGCCTGAGCTCATATTAAGCTTACGACTCAGTTTCTAATAAAGCATCAATGTAGGCGAGTTCTTCGCTAAAAATACCGTTTAAAAGTGCATTTTGCTCAATTATTACTGCCTCATTCGATTGTTTTTTGTATTCTTGTTGGCACCTGACAAGTTCGTCGGCTAGCCATTGGCAGGTGTTGGTAGCTGTGTTTGTTGCTGTTTTTAAAAATGATGACCATTTTATTTTTTGTAAATTAAAACGGTATAGTAAAACTGCAATAGTGCTGTAAGCGTGTTGCTCAGGCGATGGCACATTGTCACTATTTATTGAGGTATTGTGTAAAGACTTGGTATTGACCAGCGCTTGTTGCAGTGCAATTTGTTCTGACTGACTTAAAAAGTTGTTTTCATAATGCATGGGTAACCTATATAAGCTAGTAGCTTGGCATTCAAAAAGTAGTGAAAATTAGCAAGGTGTTTTATGACTCATGCGCACCAAAAATGCAGCAACAGTGATAACAAAATTAGGCTGACCCTTTACTGAATTAATAAAACACAATTGTAACTAGGCGGGGAGGTTTGAAAAGCATCAGCATTTTTTTACCTTTATTCTTAACTTTATTCTTAGGGTAACGCAGCACTTTTTTGTAAAAATTAATGTATTTATAAACCACGTTAATATAGCTGTAAAAATAAAATAACTCTCAGAAGGCTTTTACTTCTCAATAAGAATTTCCCCTAAAATTAAGTTACTATTTGAATTATATTAACCATTGCAGCCGAGAACACGTTGAATTATTTAGCTCATCTTTATTTAGCACAACCCACAGCAGATTCTCACTTTGGGAACCTGCTTGGTGACTTTGGTGGTAAAAGGCACGTAGAACAACTACCAAGTACAGTTATAAATGGGCTCGATAATCATTATTTAGTCGATAAATTTACTGACTCTCACCCTGTAGTTAAACACGCCAAACAGTACTTTTCACCCGAGCGTAAGCGCTTTGCTGGCGTGGCTATTGATGTGATGTTTGATCATTTTTTAATTGCACACTGGCAGCGCTTTAACGAGCAATCGTTGAGTGATTTTAAGCACACCAGTTATCAGCTTTTAAATAACCGCATAGCTGTTATGCCACCGCGAATGCAGCATGTTGTAACAAGCATGACTAAAAACGATTGGTTTAAAGAATACGAAACCATTGATGGGGTTGGGGTAGCACTTGATAATATTGCCAAGCGCATTCGCTTTACTAATAACTTTGCGGGCGCTGCTGACGATATTGCGCGCAACTACGATGAATTAGAAGCGGTGTTTTTAGCGTTTTTTCCTGAGCTGATTAAGCATGTAAATGAGTTTAACCTTGAACGAGATTAATTTCTAAAGCAAATGTATATGTTTTCTACTTACTGCTATTAACTTGTATTTAACAGTTAAATAGCTTTTTATTCGGTTTTTTCTAAATTGTTAATCTTTTGTGATAAGTTAAGGTGAAAAAAAGGCTACTCTAGTACAAATTAATTTTGTGAGTACGTTTAATGAATCGCCATTACTTGGTTATTGCGAGCTTTGCTATTTTGTCTGCATTACAATCTAATGCAGTGCTTGCTTTTGACTTTGATTTGAAATCAGTACGAACCACTATTTCAAACCCCAGCACTAGCCACGCGTTAATATACGATGACTCAGCTAGGAGTAATCAAAAAACACTGTTTTCGTTAGAGCCCATAAATAACCAGCGAGTAGGCGTGTTTTTTGATATTAACGGTATTGAAATTGGCTATTCAGCGGATATTTTTAATGATGACGTTGAAACAAAAACGCAAGATGTGCTGCTCTCATATAGAAAATTTAAACACTCTAAAATCACGTTTAACTACCAAACACTTGAAGGGCTGCAAAGTACAGCTAGGAATTTGAGTGGCAATCAGGTTGATCAATTTTTCTCACAAAATACGCGTTCAACTAAGTTTGAGTTATCTGGACAGCACAACTTCTATACTTTTAATGACAAAGAATCTTTGTTTGAACATTTTTTTCTTAATAGACCAAAGCTAAGTAATAAATTTGATGTGGCGCTAAGTATTGTTGGCGCATGGTCTTTCAAGCACGTATCGCTTGAAGATAAAGATAATATAGTGTTTCAAGCTGATTTTTTAAATTCACCTGCCCCACAAACTACAAAGCTAATCTCTAATTCATATGGAGCCAGTATTGGTTCACTTATATCATTTTCGTTACCACATAATGTTCATTTATTTGCAGAATACAAAGTAGGTAAGGGAAATATCCAAAATATAGACCCTGAATTTGGTTTAAAAGATTCGGGCGATGAAAAAGTAGCTGCATACGGCGGTGGTATTTCTTGGACCTCAAGTAATAAAAAGCTAATGGTAGTACTACGCGCGTGGGAGCAAACAGGCAGGCATATAGACACTTCTTTTGGTGATTTGTCGGTGATTAAGTTTTTTTAGTATTAATCACAGAAGCTCTCTCACTTATGTTTTTGCTTTTGTTATTGAGATTTGATCATTTCAATCTTAAATTTAAATCTTAAATAATTTGGACTCTTCTTCTAAATTTATAGGAGTCCAGTCGCCACATTCAACACTTATATTTTTTACGCCTTTTATTTCTGAACGCTTTTTAGTTTATCGAGTATGGATGGCAGTATTTATAAGTTGTATTCATAGCAAAACAGTATTAAATAAATTGACTAGCTAAAACCCTCCCACCTTAATTAAACTTAAGTTATCATTTACAGCTAAGTATTGTTCACTTCCAAATACGCTTTAAGGATGATAAATGCAATTAATAACAAACGGTCAAAACTTGGTCGTTAATGCAACGAGCATTCAAGTAAATATTGAATGTGAACTACATGGCAATAATGCTAACGAAATAGATGTTTCTGCTTTTTTATTAAACAAAGATAATAAAACACGAAATGATGATGATTTTATTTTTTATAATCAGCCAAGCTCATTAAATAGAGCGGTAACATTGTCATCAGGTAACGCGCAAAAGCAGTCGTTTACTATTAATTTAGCGGCTATTGATGCCGACATTCATAAAATTGTATTTGTGATTACGACGCCATCTGCTTTCAAGCTAGCGTCGTTTTTAAAGGTCAGTGTTGATAACCTTTTAGAATTTAGCCCAATACTTGCAGATATGAGCGAAACATCGCTTAATTTAGCTGAGGTGTATCGACATAATGGGCAATGGAAGTTTAGAGCAATTGGTCAAGGTTACGCTGGTGGCTTAGCACCTATTGCTATTGGTTATGGCGTTGATATTGACGGTAAACCAAATGAAACTCAATCTTTGACTCCAACAACTCCTTCACCCGTTATTAGCAAACCAGCGAGTAATACTGCAAATAAACCTGTAAACATCAAAAAAGTAGATTTATCGAAAGCGGGTGAAAAGGCGACTATTTCGCTAGAAAAAGGTAATAAATTAACTGCAAAATTACAGTGGGATACACAAGCTGATTTAGATTTATATTGTTTTTATGTTGATAAAAACGATATTGAAGAAAAAGTTTACTATAAAAAGTTAGGTTCTTTAACTGCGCCACCTTTTATAAAGTTATTAGGGGATAGCCAAGTAGCAGGTGAAGAAATAGTGGAAATATCTCAACCTGATAATATTAAATATGCGTTGATATGCGCATACAGCGCCGTTAGTAATGGCATCGGTAGTTTTCACTCTTATAAAGCGAGAGTTGAAGTAACTGATGGTAAAAAACAAAGTGTTACTTCTCACTTAAATCACGATGACCCTAAGTCTTACTGGGTTGCTTTTGCTTTAATTGATTTTCAGCAAGCAGGGCAGGTAACAATTAAAAATGTTGAAACTTACTCAAGCCCAAATGAATTTAAAGCGCAGATGAAACAGCGAACAGGTAAAGAACCTAAGTTTTTTAGTCGATCTAACCCTACGGTTAATGGTGTGTCTAAGTATGATCCTGAAAGATCACCGCACCTTTTCAAAGATGGTAGCTTTATGATGTCGGCAGGTATAGTTGAGTTTAAATAAGCTGTTATTATTAAGGTCTACTTATTAGTTTTAGGTGTATTTTAAACACCATAACAACACATTAAACAGGAATACTATGAGTAAGAATAACAGTGAACCTCAGGCTTATGTTAAGCAAGAGGAAGGTTATCGAATAAAAGCCTTAAGATTGTACCCTTGGGTATGCGGACGTTGTGCTCGTGAGTTTGAGTACTCTAATTTACGTGAGTTAACGGTGCATCATGTTGATCACAACCACAGTAATAATCCTGAGGATGGCAGTAATTGGGAGTTATTGTGTATTTATTGCCACGATAATGAGCACAATAAATACCACGAACATATTATGTATGGCGGGTCGACTACAGAGCGAAAAGTAGAGGCAGCAACGCATTCTCCGTTTGCTGATTTAAAAGCGCTGTTAAATAAGTCAAAGTAATATTTTAACCGAGTTAATGGTTAAATAAATATACTCTAATTTTATAACAGCGATTACTGGCTTAGCAGTTATTGCAAAATGTAAGCTTTAGCGATTATTTTCCATTCATTATCTAATTTAGATAATGTTAGTGCATCATAAAAACGGTTTGTAGAGCGAAATAAAACAACAGCTAAACGATCGTCAACTATGTTCATACTAATAATTTCACCATCGAGGTTTCCACCCGCTGGATTTTTGTTTGATGCCCATTGGTTAAGCACACTGGTCATATCTTTATATGACTTAATAACTTCTTTACCGTCGTCGTTTTTTACTACGCCAACCATTGTTGCGTGCTCTGCTGAAAATGCGCGAAATAAACGCTCTTTACTCGCCTCGCCTTGACCCTGAAAGTAGTCGTTTACTGCGGCTTTTATCGCGACTTTATCAGAGGCTTTATCTGCGTGTGCACTGAACGATAAAAAGGTAACACTTATAATAACTAACAACGATTTCAACATAAAACTCTCTTACTGCTAATAATGAACAACGCACTAAATTTAAGGTTGCAGGTGTAAGCTAAAGCAACCTCATAATATTATATTTAAGCTAAGCCTTATTTATTAAAGCTCTTTTGCTGTTTTGTCTTTTATGTCAAACCAGTTTGAATCGGCTGAGTTAATAAAGCCTGGTACGTCTTTTAGCCATTGTTTTTGAACTGATTTATCAAGATTTAAATAAAGTTTGTTTTCAACAATTTTGAAAGCTTCTGGATCTACGTCAAACTTTTTCTCCATTGAAACACCAAACGCACAAAAGCCACCAAATTGTGGTGCGTATTTTTCTGGATTAGCTCTAAATAAGTCGCGGTGCTTAGCTGAACTGAACTTATAAATGGCATTTTTATGTGTTGCAGTGTATTCAGAGCTGCCTGTTACCGCTTTGTTTTGGGTAAAGTAAGCAACGGTATCATAACCACTAATTGCAATGTCGTTAACGTCGGCATTTGCGTCTATGTCTGCTGCAAAGCTTAATGAACTTGCAAGTACCGATGCTGCAAAAAAAGCTGATTTAGTGAGTGTCGAAAATTTCATGTGTATCTCCAAAGAAAAATTAAATAGGTTTGTTTGTTTAAAACTCAACTGTACTTTATCGTTATTATTTGGTTAATATGCGTCTATTAGTCTGTATTTTCATACCAATAATCCAAAGGAGCGTTTATGGACGTACTTTCGAGTGTGTTGAGTCATTTTTCACTTAATGCGAATGTGTTTTTTAGCGGCAATATGTGTGGTACGAGCGATTTTAGTGAGGATCAAGGTGTTGGGCATTTACATTTATTACGTTCTGGTACGTTAAAGGTGCGTAGTAATAGTGGCTTTGAAGTAGCTTTGTCTAAGCCTTCGGTTATCTTTTTTCCTCACTCTACAGGGCACTGTTTGTTTTCGGATAAAAGCGACGGTGCTGATTTAGTGTGCGCACAAATTAGCTATCAAAGCGGTGGGCATAGCCCTTTATTACAGGCTCTCCCTTTTTGTTTAAATTATGAATTAACAGGTGATGGATTGTTAGAGCAAAGCGCTTTTTGGATTTTTGAAGAGGCATTTAAAGACGCCAGCGGTAAGCATTTAATTATAGACCGCTTATGCGATGTGTTTTTAATTAGTGTGCTGCGAAAAGTACTAGAAGAGGGCGCAATTAAAAGCGGGATGATGGCTGGGCTTACTCACCCTCAGTTGGCTAAAGTATTAATAAAAATACACCAAACTCCAGAACAAAGTTGGTCGCTTAGCGCTATGGCTGAGGAGTGTGGTATGTCGCGTTCTAAATTTGCCGATACGTTTAAGCGAGTAATTGAGCAAACACCAGCTGACTATTTAGCTGATTGGCGTTTATCGGTTGCTAAAAAGCTTATTTTAAAAAATCAAAATATGGATTTAGTGGCTAATCAGGTTGGGTACGAAAATGGCTCTGCACTTGCCCGTGTATTTAGAAAAAAAACAGGGCAAGCGCCAAAAGAGTGGTTATTAAGCCAGCAATAATTTTTTTTGTGTGCTAACTACTATTCGTTTTTAATTAAGTAATTTGAATCAAGCGACCAAAAGTTATTTTCGAGTTTTTGCAGCGGTCGTTTTTTAGAGCCTGGCGATGCTTTATGTAGTATCAAATTAATGAGATCAGAACTTACCGCCGGATCACTATGAAAGTAATCATGACCTATTAAGCTGCCAGATTTAGGCACTTTAATTAGGCTTACGTTACCTACCGAGGTAAATATGTCTTGCTCGTTTATGTTTACATCTTTTGTGTTTAGCCTACCAAAGCTTAAGCTGTTTGTTAGCCATTGTGAAATACCCAATGCGCTGTCTTCTTGAGAGGTATAAATAGTGATTTTCCCAAACGCAGGCCCAAATTGCTCTGCCATTAGCCTTTGTTTAATTATACCAAAATCAAGATCGGGAGCGGCTAAAATTAAGTTTTCAATACGCAGGTCTTCTCGGGGATTTCCGCCACTGGCTCTGTTTTCAATTATAAGCTCTCTAAGTGTTGTGGTTACTACATCTGTGCCACGGCTATGCGCAATAATATGAATATTTTCTATTTCAGGATTTTTAAAAAGTAGTCGTAAGGTTTCTTTTAAATGAAAAATAGTAAATTGACCAGACTCTTTATCTTCAAAATAGCCGGTTAATCCTGTGGCAGCAGCAGGCCAAGAGTAAACAATAGGTACGCCTTGTCGGTTTAAAAAATGCCAAATACCAGCAAGAGTAAATACCGATTCGTTAAAGGTATTATTAAAGCCATGCACAAACAAAATAACATCTTTATTATTACTGTTTTTTAAACGCTGATTAATATTTTTGTTTAATTGGGTTTCGTGAAAAATTTTGCATTCTAAAATATCTTCGTCAATTTGCAGCTTATCTTTTACGCGCCTAAATTTATAAGGCGATAAAGGAAAGCGACCTAATTCATCGGCTTTTTCCATTACGTAAGTTAAATTAGCGGAGCGATTTTTAAGATTACTTTGCTCTAATAGCTCGCTCCACTGCAACGACTTATCGCCAAAATTTACTTTTGCTACACCGTATGCAATTGATGGCGAACGACTTGCGTTATACATAACGCCTTCTTTTTCAGAAACTGCACGGTCTGTAACATACAGTAACTCCATACTTGTATTATGCAGATTTTTAGGTACTTCATTTTCTGAATAAGGTGTGCTCACATATAAATTAGGCGTAGGCATTAAGGTTGGATTTGAAGTACATGCCGAGAGTAAAAAAACGAGTAAAGGAGCGAAAATATAGGATTTACCTAGAGAGTGGAAAAGCATGTTTATTCCTTATTTTCGGTTTATAAGTAATTTTAAAAAGGTTAAGCATAAAAATAACATATAAAAAATAACAGGTTTATTACCTTTTATACATTTACGCTGTTTTTTATAACATATTATTGCGCTAATGAGGATATGAGTTTGTAATACCCACGCTTATAAGTAGAGTAAGCGTGGGTATGGTTGTTTGAGATAACTTTAACCTTAACGCTAAAATTAAATTTTAATTGCCTCGGAAGGAGTTGTTGATAATCCACTAAAATATTTCATCACTAATTGTCCTTGGCTGTTTTTCTCTATTACTAAGTAATTGTTTGAATTAGGATAGTAAAAACGTGTTTTAGACATAGTAATAAGTTTTAATTTGTCGCCACCGGTGCGTTGTGAGTACAAAGTATTATTTTCAAAAATTAGGCTGCGTAAGGTATTTTTATCAATACGGTAATCACCTAATACGGGCGCTAGTTGTTGCACTGTTACATCGGCTTTTTTAAACTCGGGCAGTACAATACCAAGTGCTTTAGCGGTAAGTTTTTCGTTAATAAAAATAGGGTTTATGTGGTTTGAATTAGCGAGTACGGCTACATATAGCTTTTGCTCTGGTATGTAACGTGCGTGTGCTAAAAAGCCATTTATACCACCTGTGTGTTTAATTACGGTGTATTCATTCAAAGGCTCAATAATTAATCCGTAACCGTAGGATGAAAAGCTGCCGTCGTTGAGCTTAAAAGGACTGACCATTTTTTCATAGCTTGCTTTACTAATAAGTTGCCCCGTTGATAACGCGTTAAACCAAATGTTTAAGTCGGTTGGGGTAGATATAAGCGCTCCTGCGGCATAAGGCCAGTCCATATTAATATAACTTGTGTTTATAAAGCCTTGCTCTGTTTGCTCATACCCCGCTGCGCGGTGGGCAACAAGTTCTTGTCCTTCATAACTACTTTGAGTCATCCCTAATTTTTTAAATATATTTTGTTCAATAAAGTCTTTATAAGATTGCCCACTCGCTACTTCAATTATTTTACCAAGCAGTGAATAACCGGTATTTGAATAAGCCTTCGCTTCGCCAGGTTTAAATACCATAGGGTGTTTGGCAAAACGCGCTAGCGTATCGTCAACGCTGGTGGGTACTTGTATTTCTTTATCGAATAGGTCGTCGTCATCTGTGTAGTTGGCTATGCCCGATGTATGAGTTAATAAGTTTTCGATAGTGACGAGGTTGCCCTCAGTAGGAAAGTTTGCAACATACTTATGAATGTCATCAGAGGTTAATAACTTACCTTGCTCTTGTAGCATCATAATTGCAGCGGCCGTAAACTGCTTTGAAATAGAACCCAAACGTAAAACGCTTTGCTCGTTAAGTGCAATGTTGTGTTCAAGGTTAGCAAGCCCGCGCGATCCTTTAAAAAGTACTTTGCCATTTTTGCTAATAATTACCGATACCCCTGGCTCGTTTTCAGCAAGGTTGTCGTGAAGAATTTGCTGATACTGCAAAGTTGTTGGCTCTGCTTTTACAAAATGAGGTATTAATAGGGCGAGGGCTAACAAATAGCTCGTATAGAATGGCTTAATCATATTTATCCTTTTTATTTTATACCAAACTGGTTAATGGGTTTGGCGTTCCTTGTACTTTATAGTGAGTTAATATTGCACAGCTAAAAAGTAAACACAATTATCGGATTTTATAGAGGTTTAGTAATAGGTATAATAGCTGCGTTTATTGATTTTTATTAAATTTCGCAAGGAAGATGTTTATATGCCTGATATAACGGCACTTTTTTATGTAGCTATTATGGCTTTTTACTTATTGCGCTCAAATGATGGAAGTAAGCTTGTTATAGCTGTGATGGCTTTAGCTGCTATCCCTCTATTTACAGATAATTATTGGCAATGGTTACAGTTAAGCGGGCTGTTAAGTATCCTTATTGTAATTATAGAAAAAATGAAAGTAGATGCTACTGCAGTCGGTGCAATTGGGGTGTTAGTTGCTCTATTTATGGGGGCTTTTATTTTAAGTATACTTATTAATACTGTATTGGTATTTGTGAGCAACTTTGAGTTTTCTACTTTTAACGTTAAAAACCCCTTAAACTACGAATGGTCAACCTCTATTCTTTGGTTATATTGCCTTGCTTTTGTCATCCAGTTATTCGTTATTTTACGAAGTATTAAAAAGCCTAAAGCGTTGTTTGATAGTAATATAATAGGACTCTCTTTAGCCGTGTTACCACATTATTGCGGCTCATTTTTGTATGGGCTTATGCTGAGCGTTGCTATTATTGCTACTCTTTACTTAGTTGCTTTTGTTTTAAAAACAGATTCTGAACAACGCTTTGAGTTTACGTATAACGGGATGTGTGTATTACTAACAAGTTGTATGGTTAAGGGTATTATGGTGGTCTTCTTTTAGGGTGTTTAAAATAGCTTCTAAGCTGTGGGTACGTATTTTAACGTTTCTGCCGTGTACTCAATAGGCACTTTAAATGAGTGCAGCTTGCTACAGTAGGGCTACCAATATTAGCCTGTTTGGTATCCCTTATTTACATAATTACTTTTTATTTACGCTAACAGCTTAGTTAAATCTTGATTGTTTTTACCTCCCCACAAGTGAGTATTTAGCGGTTGCATAACGCCTTGGTTAAATTTAAAGCCGTGTGATCTGTCTGTATTAATTAGCAGTGGTCCATCTAAGTCGACGTACGTGGCTTCGCTGCTTAATAAAGATAATGGTGCCATAGCAAGCGAGCTGCCAACCATACAACCCAGCATTATTTCAAAGCCTTGTAGCTTTGCTTCTGCAGCTAATAGGTTTGCCTCGGTTAAGCCACCGGTTTTATCTAGTTTAATGTTAATAACGTCATATCGGTTTTTTAGGTACGGTAAATCTTTGCGAGTATGGCAAGATTCATCTGCGCATAATGCAATGGGTGACTCAAAATTTAATAACTCGATATCGTCGCCAGCAGGCAAGGGTTGCTCTATTAAAATTACATTAAGTTTTTTTAATTGTTCACAACATGTCACTAAATCATGAAAGTTCCAGCCTTCGTTTGCATCTATAATAAATTGGCTATTTGGCGCCACGTGGGCGATTGCAGTCATTCTTTCAATAATATTTTGGTTATCTAGTTTTACCTTAACCAAAGGTGGGTTGTTTAAAGCCGTAACAGCACCAGCCATTGCTTGTGGAGTATCAATACTTAGTGTTTGTGCGCAAATACACGCAGTTGTTTGCTTGTTTAATAGCTGGGCAACCGTACTATTTTGCTGCTTTGCTTTTAGATCCCACAAAGCGCAATCAAGAACATTACGAGCAGCTCCTGCGGGCATATTAGCAACGAGAGACGTAAAGCTTTTTTTAGGCGTTTGTTTGCTAAGTAGGTTTATGTTTTCAACGTCTTCTATAACACTGCTTACAGACTCATCATAGCGTATATAAGGAACGGCTTCTGCCCAACCATAATTTTGGCCATCACTAATTATTACTACAACAACCTCTGTTTGTGTTTTTGCTCCTCGGGAAATTCTAAAAACAGATTTTAATGGTAATGATTGATGACATACTTTGATTATTTTAATTGGTTTTTTATTCATGGTAAGTTTTCCACAATTAATGCTGTGCCATCACGCACGGGGTCAACGCAAGGTAATGAAAACTCTTTACTTAATTGCTCACAAATTTCACGTCCTTCTTGAACACTCACACTTGAGGTATTAATTGCAATGCCAGCAACTATTACATTGGGGTTTGTTAATTGTGCTGCACTTATATTTTTTTCGATTGTTTGTGCAATGCTCGGAAATGCCGTGTTTGGTAGGCCACGCATATGCGTGCGATTCAAAGCATGGCAAATCACTAAGGCATCGGGTTGCGAGCCGTGTAGTAAACCTAAACTAACACCAGCAAATGCAGGGTGAGACAAAGAGCCTTGCCCTTCAATAATATCCCAGTGTTGTGCATGGGCATCGGGTGATAGCGATTCTACAGCGCCTGAAATAAAGTCAGCAATTACACAGTCGATTGCAATGCCTGTTCCGGCTACCAAAATTCCACATTGGCCTGTGGCGCGAAAGCTCACATCAAGCCCTTTTTGTTGCATGGCTTTTTCAAGGCTTAAAGAGGTATACATTTTTCCTACTGAACAATCAGTTCCAACCGTTAGTAGTCGTTTACCAGAGCGTTTACGCCCAGTACCTGTCGTAAATTGAGCTGTAGGGTGGCGAATATCAAACAAATTACAATTAGCGCTATAGGCTTTACTTACCACTTCAGAAAAATTAGTAAGTTTGTCGTGCAGGCCACTAACTATATCCATACCTTGATTTAGGGCTTCTAAAATATATGGCAGCCATTTTTTATCAAGTAAGCCACCACTATTAGCAAACCCTAACACAAATGTTTTTGCGCCTAATTTAGCTGCGTCACTAATCGTATATTTAGCCAATCCCGTTGTTACTGTACAACCTGGGGTGCTTAGCTCACCTATGCATAATTCAGGGCGCCAATCAGCAATACTTTGCGCCATTTTTATCGATAATTGATCTGTTGCATCACCAATAAACAACAAATAAGGAGAAGTGATTTTCATAATTAGTCTCTAATATTTAAAGCAAAAATGCGTTTAATTGAGAATATAATATTAGAGATACAATGAAAGTGAGAAGAATTAGAAAGGCTATAACCTTTGTCTATATGGTTATTTAAAGCCTTTAAATACAAGTAGTTAATTTATCTAAAAAGCTAACCGACGCTTTTGATAATGCGCTGTTTTCTAGGTGTAGTGCATTTACGGTAAAATTAAGGGGGGGATTAAATGAAGCAATAGCAACGTTGTCTGATAAGTTTCCTAGTGCGGTGTACTTATCAACAATACAAATACCGGCACCTTGGGCAACTAATCTGGCGGCAATAAAGTAGGTTTGAACTTTTATTGTCGAATTTATCACAATGTGTTCTTCCATCATTCTACCCCAAAGTAAATTACCTAAAGGACCACTATCGCTAATATCAATAAATTCTAAATCGACTAAATTGTTAAGCGTTAACTGCTCGGGTAATTCGGGAAACGTTGTTTTGGGGTAAACAATTACTAACTCCGATTGCGCCAGTTCAATAGACTTTACTGAGGGCATTACACAAGGCGAAAATAAAATAGCAATGTCACATTTATGCTCTAACAGTGCTTGTAATACTTCGTTGTTATGAACTGTTTGCACATTAAAATGAACGTTTGGGTATGTTTTATGATACTGCGCAATTGCGTTTGGCAGTGCGTCAAACCCAAGAGCAGGAGTAACGCTTAAATTAATATTACCAAACTCCGCTTTTTTAATGTTTTCGGCTGTACTTTTTATTGACCGCATTTGTTGATAAATTTTATCTACTTCATCAAATAACATGTTGGCTTCATCTGTTGGGATGAGGCGTCCTTTTATGCGTTCAAATAATTTAAAGCCCAATTGCATTTCAGCATGAGATAAAACTTTGCTTACTGATGGCTGAGATACATGAAGCATTTTTGCTGCATTGGTTATTGAGCCATTTGTGTAAATGGCATGAAATACTTCTATATGTCTTAAACGCATGACTCACTCCTTGTATTAATATTTATGCAAAAAAGTAAACTAAGCCGGTCCATAAAACGGCAGCAACGCAAGCTGCAAAGGTTGCTGGTACTAATTGTGATTTAACATGATCCATTAAATCGCATCCGGTTGTCATGGAGCTGAGTATTGTAGTGTCTGAAATAGGCGAGCACTGATCGCCATACACACTGCCATTTAATACTGCGGCAAAACATACCATCATAAACAGTTCCGGATTTGCTAATTCTTGAGATTGGCAAAGAGCCCAAGCAAGTGGCATTGCTAAGGGAAATGCAATGGCATAAGTGCCCCAGCTTGTGCCTGTTGAAAATGCAATTATTACCGTGATCAGTTGTAAAATAACAGGTAGTAACCAAAATGGTAGTTGCTCACCAAGTTGCGATACTAAATATAATCCTCCACCAATTTGCTTACTAATACTACCTATAATCACTGCTAACATTAAAATAACTGAAGCAACAACAACTCCTTTTAAACCAGTTCCAAAACCTTCAATTAAGTTATCAAGAGACATGCCTTTAGCGAGTGCAATAAAAGCAGACATCAAAAGTGCGACTCCAAATGCCCAGTTAACCTCGGGTGTACCAGTATAAACAAAGGTCATAACGGCAATGGTAATTAGGGTTAGTAACGGAAAAACAAACTCAAGCACATGTGGTTTATAGCCTTTAGGTACATTACTACCTTGTAGTTCTTTGGTGCTTAATGGTTTTGCTCCTGGGGCATCTAATTGGTTAGTTTGCAAAGCGCGCTTATGTGCTTCTTGCAGTCTTTTTCCTGAAAAACGAGTAACGTTTAAACTTAATAACAATGTGCCTAGTACAGCTAAAATACTATAAAAACTAAATGGAATACTGCTAAAGAAAAATTTAATACGGTCTGTTTCAGTGGCTAAAAACGACACCCCTGGTACAAATATTAATGCTTGTACGTAAGCTGGCCATGCATTAAACGCTAAAATTGATGCAATTGGAGAAGCGGTAGAGTCGACTATATAACTCATTTCTTCGTGGCTTACTTTTGCTTTATCGGCAAGAGGTCTTACCGTTGTGCCAACTAAGGTAGTGCTCATGGTGCCACCTTGAAAAAATAATATACCTAAAAGCCATGATATAAACTTTGCCGAACGCTGCCCTTTAACAAAGTGTTGGGTCATAAAGTTTGCAAACGCCTGAGCCGCTCCGGTTTTAGACCAAATGCCGAGTAATCCTCCAAGTAGCCATAAATAAAGTAATAACAACGCCGCAGTGCCTTCGCTGGCAAGGTTGGGAATTATGACCTTATCGGTAAGGTCGTACTCTCCAAGCATTATAGCGCCCACCACAATACCGCTAAATAAAGCTGTAAGTGGCTCTTTTGTAAGTAAGCATAAAATAATAGTGACGAACGCGGGTAATAAAGACCAAAAACCATAATGAAAGGCGGGTTTGAGCAAGACTAATTGTTTATCATTTTTTATTACCCACTGCTCAATAATACTAGGGGCTTTGTTATTTGCAGATAATGCGGATTGATTTATTAGTGATGATTGATAGGGCACTACGTCTTTTATTAGTATTTCTTTACCTTTATATGTATATGCGTTTAGACCTGATTTAGTGGTGTAAGTATCGTATTGATAGGATTGTTCAAGCCATGTTTGTTGGGTAAATAAATTGACATAAATAGCCAAGCATAAACTTCCCATTAAAATAACAGCAGCAAAAATATTTTTACTTATTATCATATTGTTACCTTTATTTTTATTCTTATTTATTAGAGGAAGCGGAACTAACAAAAATAAGCCGCAGCCACAAAAAAGCCTCACATATTTGTGAGGCTTCTATTTTACTCGGCTGCTAATGAGCGAGGATGAGAAAACAACGTTGAAAAAAACAAGCTGTTCATAAATAGTTTTTCGGTACCGTAAAAATAGCCCCTAAAATTAGGGTCATCACTAAATACAATAACACTACCTTGACCTAATCTTTGTGCAACAAGCATTGCTTTTTCTGCAAGTTGCAGTTGGTTTTCTGGTGATGCAAAACCAGTTAACAGGGGTTGCTTGGCTATTTTTACTATTGTTGCGTAAGGGTTTTTAGGCGGTTCGAAAGCGAGTAAACCACTGCGATGGCTTGCTATTTCTCGTCGCGTATAGCCGTAACCTAAAGGATGGGTTATATCGAGATCGCCGGCCATTACTGCACCACCAATAACATCTTGCGCCTCTAGTTTTGATTTATCCGCGTAGTCAATTCGAGGTTTATCCAAACCATGACCTTTATTTATTTTAACGGTGTTGAGCTTAAGTAATGTTTTACCTGCCCATTTAGCGCCATCTCCAATGCCGACAAATGTGCCGCCTGATTTAACCCAGTTGGTTACTTTGTCGCTAAGTGCAGGGGTTATATCTGAATACTTACCATCAGCCATTATTATATGTGTGTAGTTTGATAATTTAACGCTGTTTAAGCGACTTTTTTCTAATAATACAACCGGTATATTCATGCGTTTATCAAGTAAGTGCCATGCTTCACCAGCTTGATACTGCGACATACCCGGACCAATTACGAGCAATACCTTAGGTAAATAAACCGGCTCAATATTGTTACTACCTAAGTCCATACCAATACTTTGTGTATGGGCACTATTTAACGTGTATACAGGTACGCCATCTTGTTTTGCAGCATCGTTCATCAAACTATTTAACTTACTGCTATCTAAACCGCCTTGCCAACCAATAGACACAACAACACTGCCACGCTTGAAGGTTTTTACACCTTTATCTGTTTGGGCTTTAAATTCACTGTTTGCGATACGAGGACGATATCCATGGGCTAACAATTGGTATAAAACTTTAGGAGCATAGTAGTTGCTCCACTCAAATACATACGCTACTTGTGCTTTTGGTACTGTAGATTGAGTTGGGAAGATGGGTGTAGTTATATCGCCAGCTTTGTAGCTTTCTCTTGTTAGTGGATTATATTTAATCCCGAAAGCAAGCGGCATTGTCCAACCTGAAACATCATAAAAAGTATTGTTTTTAAATTTTGTAACGTTTGCAAATAAGCCCTTGATCATACGGTAGCTCGTTTGATTTGTTTCGGCTATGTAGGACTCTTGCGCTTTAAACAGTTTGCCATTTACTTTTAAATCTTTTAGTAACGGTTTTACGTTAATTTTATTACGATCTAGCAACTGTAAAAAGTGAAACATGCGAGCAGGGTCTTCAGGTGCAGTAAATACATAGGCTTTAACTTTATCGTCATCTGCCATTTCTTGTGCTTGTTTAGCAAAACCTTGTTGAAAGGTAAGCAGATCGGTTTTTTTATCAACAGCGTTATTTAGTAATGCTAAACCCACGTGGTAATAAGTACGAATATTGTCTCTAAACGATAAAATACCGCGTGGTGTTGATAACAAGCCCGCCGAACTAGCTTGCTCAAACAATATACCTAAACTGCCATATAAATGAGGGTAAGTTGCGCCTTTTCCTAAATAAAAATTATCGTACGCTTCTTCATTAAAATACAAGCGAGCTTCACTATCCATAAAGTCTCGTGGTCCTTGTACTACTTCACTTAATAAGTCCATTGCTTGTTTATTAATTAGGGGATGGACGCGATCTGGCGCTCCAGGATGAAAATAAAATGATTTATACGAGCGCATTTCATGAAAGTCAGCAACGATATTAGGTCGCCATTGATGAAACTTGCTTACCCAACCAATTGGCTCTGGTTGTTGTTGTAACATCCACTGGCGATTTAAATCAAACCAGTAATGATTAGTCCTACCCGATGGCCATGGCGATCCATGTAATGCATGATTAGGATCTGTTATATTTACGTTCGAAGAATATCTTAAATTCCAAGATGCTTCGCGGCTATTACCGTCTGGGTTCATACTTGCTGTTAATAAAATAACGCTATTATTTAATAGCTTATCTATTTTATCGCCTTGCGCTGCTGCTAAGTGATAAGCGATTGGTATTGCAGAATCAGTTGAGCTAACTTCCCCTCCATGAACACCAAAATTGATCCAACTAACAACAGGCATATTAGCTATAGGTAATTTAGCGCCTTGTTGTAAATCAATGTGCTGAGTACGCAGTTGCTCTAAGTTTTTTTGGTTTTCAGTGGAGGTAATTGTAAGGGTTAATATAGGTCGTTGTTCGTTACTGTATGCAATTACTTCATATTTAATACGATCTGACTTAGATGCTAAATACTTGAAGTAATCGATCATACGATCGTTACGAACCATTTGATCGCCAAGGCGGTGACCTAAAAAAGTATCTGGTGTTTCAATTGAAGGATCGAATACTACAGATGGGTCAAAAATAGTATCAGCTTGAGGAGCTGCATGTATGTTTATTGCAAAAAAGGAGGCGGCACATACAACAATAAATTTGAGATATAAAAAAAGATGTTTCATTACTGGCTTACCTTGGCTACTTGGTGCTGGCGGATTGCTTGACCCGCAAGATTATTAGTAAGCTTGCCTTGTGAAATAGCGAGCTCACCATTTATAACCATCCACTGTACACCTTCACTTAATTCTTCTGGGTGGATGTAATCAGCTTTTGGTATGAACTTATTTTCATCAAAAACTACAATATCAGCAGCATAACCTACTTTAAGCTCTCCACGGTCTTTTAAACCAAATGCTTTAGCTGTTAATGAACTACTACTGTTAATAAACTCATTGAGTGTTAGCCACTGTTTTTGTTTTACAAATTCATGGTACTTTTTTGGAAATGTAGCGTATTTTCGAGGATGACCTGGGCTACCATCAGATGAGGTCATTACCCAAGGTTGTACCATATATGCTTTAATATCTTGCTCTGACATATTAAAACTAGCAACTCTGGCGTTACCATCAATAACAATTTTTCGTGCTGCATCAATAGGCGATAATTCCCACATGGTGGCAATTTCAGCTAAGGTTTTACCACGTAGCTTTGCAAGGGTAGGGTCACTAATTAATAACGAATCAGCACCGCCTCTGCGGCGTAAGTTTTCTTGCATAGCTATTTTAAGTTCTGGCCATTGGGCTTCGTCTTTTACGCGGGCTAAGTATTCACTTTTATCACCAGCTAAAATTTCACGAGGCATTAAACTACCCGCAATACTGGTGCCCGACGCTCGCCATGGGTATTGATCTGCGGTTACGTCAATGCCTCTATCTTGTGCATTTTTAATCAATTCGATAACCGCTTTGCTCTCTCCCCACACGTCAACACCTAAGGATTTAATATGAGCGACATGAACGGGTAGTTTTGCTTTTTCGCCAATGGTAATTACCTCTTCAATCGCGCCTAGTAAGCCAACGCTATAAGAGCTTTCATCACGAATATGGCTGTCGTAAACGCCATTATAACGAGCAGCTACTTTTGCAAGCTCAATTACTTCTGCTGTTGTTGCGTAGTTGCCAGGTACATAATAAAGACCGGTAGATAAACCGAGAGCACCTGCCTGCATTGCTTTTTCAATTAAGCTTTTCATTTTAGCTAATTCGATATCAGTAGGTGGGCGATTACTACGTCCCATTACTGCTTTTCGTACTGAGCCATGACCAATGTACAACGCAACATTTGTTCCAATACCTTGATTTTCATATTCAGTAAAAGTGTTTGCTACATCAATATTGCCGCCCCCATCTACATTACAAAATACAGTGCTGACTCCTTGTGTTGTGTAATTAGCATTTAAGTTAGGCGTGGTGTTATCAACAAAGTCATTACATGCATGAGTGTGCGGGTCAATAAAGCCAGGGGCTACAATCATATTATTTGCATCAATAATTGTTTTGGCTTGTAAATTAGTCGGTAATTGCTCCTTAATGAAAATTATTTTACCTTTATCAATACCAATAACGCCTTGAATAGGCGCTTTATTTGAACCTTGATAAATAGTGTTCCCGGTAATTATCATATCAATGGGCGTGTTCTCGTGAGTGCACCCCACAAGGGTGGCTATAATTGCTACGAGTGCCGTTATTTTAGTTATTGGCATTACTTGTTCCTGCTTATACGGTAAAAAGAAGAGCAACCTAAGTTGCTCAGTTATGAAAATTTAATCAAAGCTCATGCTTAAACTAGCATAAAGGTAGCGACCTTCAATGTCATGTAAACTGGCTTCGTAACCATATGTTTCGTCTGCTAAAGGAGGTTCTTTATCGAACATATTACGCATACCAATACGAACACGAGTGCCCTCTAATGCGCCCGAATCATAGGTATATTGACCATAAAGACTAAACGTTACCCAGCTACCCACATGCCAAAACTCACCGGTGTCGTTGTGTACAGCACTGGTGTCATAAAAGTCACCAACATATTTGCCGTATAATCCAGCACCCCAGTTGTTATAACCCCAAGAAAGAGTGCTTGAAGCTTGCCACTCTGGTCGTCCATCCATTTGTATTAAGTTACCTACATCTTCTAAAGCAAGCCCTAGCTCCATTAATTTAGCCGATTCTTCATCGATACTTTGATAGGCTTTAAGTAGTTTTGCTGCGTTTAATTTAAAATCAAAATCGCCAAACTGAGTATCATTAATGCGATAGTTAACGCTTAAGTCTAAGCCTTCTGTAACACGAGAATCAAGGTTTTCAAATAAACCAATAACTTCACTCATATCGCCAACGGCGGCAAGACCCGAACCACTAAAAAATGCAATATCATCGACAGTCGCTTCAGAACGAACAACGTTACTATTACTACTGCCATTTAAACGATAGTAATAGTCTAAATCAGCAATATTTTGATTTGAGCGAATGCCTATTAAATCTTCTTGTTCTATACGCCAAAAATCAGCTGTAAAGGTAAGGTTGTCGATCATATCTGGGCTGTAAACTAAACCTAACCCATAGTTATAATCATTTTCTGGTTTTAAATTTGAGTTTCCATAACGAATATTAGAAACACTATCGCTGCTGCTACATTCACTTAAGTTACTAAGCTCCCCTTTATTAATTTGTGCTTGGCAACGGTAGTAATCTGTTGGGTAATTTACCCGAGTAGTGCTAGCTGTATGAAGTTGCTCTAAGTTTGGTGCTCTAAAGCCTTCAGAGTAAGAGCCTCTAATTTGTAAGCTTTTTACTGGATACCAACTTAAAACTACTTTTGGTTTAAAAACACTGCCTACATCACTGTATTGCTCAAAACGTCCTGCTAATTGAAAATCAAGTTTATCAACTAAAGGAATGTCCATATCGGGGCTAATTAAAGAGCCGGCTAATTCAATAAAGGCAGAAGATACATTACGTGAACCACTTGCATTAGGCTGACCGCTTGATCCCATTACATCGGAGCCATAAGTCATATCGGTTACGCTATCAGTGTATGTGGTTGTTCCGTTTAGTCTATCGTCATATTTGTTTTCAAAGTTTTCATAGCGCCATTCAGCACCCAATGCTAATCCAACATCACCGCCAGGAAGAGAAAATAAAGAAGGTGTTGATACTTTAAAATCAACTAACCCTAATTCTGTTTCGCCAGTTCGTGAGGTGTCGATTAAAAAGCCATTAATTGTTTCTTGAGAGTTACAAAGAGCATTACAAAATGGGTTATAAGCTGAACTATCTTGTTTATTTACGCTATCTTGAAACAAGCTTAAACTTATACGGTTGTCTGTACTGTCAATGGTTTTTGCTGCTGAATACAAAGCTGCGGTGTCCCAGCTCCAATCTGCTATATCTCCGCGAGCTCCACCTAAAAATCGGTATGACGTGTTTTTTACATTAATTTGTCGTGTACCAGCATCAACTACGCGGTAGGCATCTATAGTTACATCTAAACCTTCATTTGGTATTGCATAACCAGATAATTGATTAGCGCCAGAGCCTAAAGGGTTCCAGTAAGCCGAGCTCGAAATAGTAACTGGGGCAGAAGTAAGAGTTGCTGTTTCGCCTCGCTGCGAGTTTGACTCAGCACGGTAATAACCAAGTTCACTATAAAGCTCGGTGTTATTGCCTAAATCGTGGTTAATAAATACAAATGTATTTATACGTTCGGTTTCGGGGATCAAAGTTCGGCTTGAGTTGGTATTGTATCCTTGGGTATCGCTACTAATACTTCCGCTATCGACACATAATCCATTTGATAAAACACATTGCTGGTCACTATCAGCGGAGTCTGCGCCTTCTACATGAAAACGACCTGCGGAACTTGTTAAACCATCCACTGATTCGCTTGCATCAAAACGTCCCCAAGGTGTTGTTGTTGATGAGTTACGAAAATTAGAATCGCCTTGCCAACTCGTGCCTTCAATAAATGGACGAAGATCGGAGTTAGCCGAACGATCATTTTCTGATGCCATGACTTCTGAGCCATAGTAGTAATTTGCAGTTGCGGTTACATTGGTCATTCCATCATTTAAATCCCAGCCAGCTAAAGCATTTAGATTAAGCTTTTCTCTGCTGGTATTTTCGGCTTGACCATATTGCATATCAAATCGGTAGCCACTGTAATCTTTACGCATTTGTGTATTTACAACGCCTGCAACGGCGTCAGAGCCATAAATAGCTGCAGCACCGTCATGCAGCACTTCAACCGCTCCAATACCCATTACTGGTATTGAGTTCATATTAACGGTTGTGACCGGAACAGAGTTTTCGGTTTGCGATCCTGGGTGCTGTACTAAACGACGGCCATTTAATAATACAAGCGTGTTACCTGTACCAATACTGCGTAAATTAATAGATGCAACATCTCCCCTTGATGCATAAACCCCGCTAACAACATCATTACCATTAAAACTAACAGTGCCGTTGCTAGGAATCGAAGCAAATAATTCACTACCAGATGTTGCGCCAATGGCATCAATATCTTTCGAATCAATAATAGAGACAGGTAACGAGCCGGTAATTGTAGCTCCTTTAATCATTGAGCCTACAATGCTAATAATTTCAACGTCTTCATCTTTTACTTTTTTAGTAGCGGTTCGACTTGGAATTGCTGTTTCATCAAGTTCATTTTGGCTGTTTTGTTCTGCTACAGTAGGTAGTGTCGTGATACCTAACGCAGATACTAAACACAAAGTTATTTTATTTAATTGATACTTAGATTTGTATAGCGGATTCATTTTATTCCCCTGTTGTACTCTTTTTTAATCGTTATATTTTTATTTCCTGCAGGTCATAGACTGCACAAAAAGACTAAATATGACAATTGACAAAAAAGCCCCCTCCTATAACCTAAAGTTATGGGGTCTATACACATAAATAAGTCGTTTTAGAGTGGATTTATGGTGTAATTAACATAAAAGTTGTGGCTTAACATCCCATTAAAAAATTGATATGTATACCTTTTTATTGGCTACTAAAGCTGGCTAGCAGCTCTAGGTAAATACTTTGATTTACAGTGTGTAAAAATGTTTTAATTATTTAAGTTAAATAGAATTTATTACTTGGTTAGACTCAATTGAATATAAAAATATCTATAGTTTAAAAATAGTAGGTAGTAGTTATTTAATTGTTGATGGAAAGGTTTTTTTTGGTACTAAACAAATAGCTAATGCTCAAGCAGCCGAGTTTGAATTATTAAGTAATCCTTGTTTTAGTAAGGATTCAGAATGCGTTTTTTATGATGGATTAATACTTAAAAATGCAGAGGCGAAAACATTTCATTTATTGAATGATTATGGTGATTATGCAACAGATGGAAAAAATATGTACTATCAAAAAAATGAACTAGAAGGTGTTAATGCTCAGTGTTTTGAGCTTTTAGACTCATTTTCTTTATTTGGACATGATGGAAAAAATGTTTATTTTGAACATCATAAAATTTCTGATATTGATATAAATAGTATAGAAGTAATCTCGCATCAAGAAGCAATTAAAGACGCTAAAAATGTATATTGGAAAGCAAATAAAGTGTTAGGAGCTGATCCAGAAACATTCATGTGTATTCAACGCAAGTACGATGCAGAAGATAAAAACGGCTTTTATAAAAATGGTATTTTAGTAAAGAAAAAGTAATTTAGTCACTCATACTGCTATTTATTATGAGTGACCTTGCTATTTTTAATACTAAAGCCAATCGGCTGCTACTTGTAGTGGGGTAGGGTCATCTTTTTTAGATACCCAAAACACTAAGGCTTGTTTAGTCGGTGATACATTAACAGCGTGTGGTAATGTTAAGTTAGCAGCAGCTAATTTATGATTAGCTGACATGCTGTTTTGCTGATAACCAATAACAACAAAGTCGTGTTTTAACTTGTTACCTGCATTTTCGCCGCTGTGTATTTGTGTTTCTATGCCAAATCCTAACAGCGCAACATGTGCTACTAAGTTTTGGTTACTACTATATTTAGTATTAACAATATCGTATTCAACATTAATTTTTGAGTTGTTTATAGTTGCTTGTAAATTCCCTAAATAAGGAACTTTGGTTTTAGGTATTGCTTGCTTATAAAACCAACCTTGCCAGCCGCTGCCGTCAACCATAAAGCCTGGAGTTGCTACAATACGACTTTTGCCGAGTGCTTTATAAGTACGTTGCCTTTTACTAAAAACGGCTGAAGCAAACGGGTCTTTCCATCCTAAGTAATCCCAGTAAGTAACATGAAAATTAATTGGGATTAAATCAGTCCATAGTTTTTCATCGTCTGTAAATTTTGAAATCCACTTTTCAGCTGGTGGGCAACTACTGCAGCCTTGTGATGTATAAAGTTCTAAAAAGGTAGTTTGATTAGCTGTACTCGAAATAGTTATTTGCTCTGCTGCTTGGCTTTGAGAGCAAAAAATTATTAACCCAGTTAACGCTATAGATAATGGACGGGATAGTGCTTTAAAAGGCATGTTACTTCTCGCAAAGGCTGATATTGCATTCAGCCTAAATGATATTTACGAATGAAGTATCACGAAACACTCACAATTAAATCACGTTTTAACTCCATATTTAACTTATTGAAAACTTAATTTGAACGATTGCTCAAGCTGTGCTTTAATCGTTATTCAATTATTGAGGAATATTACATGATTAAATTTTATTTTCACCATACTCCTAACCCGATGAAGGTTGCACTTTTTTTAGAAGAAACAGGTCTACCATTTGAGCTTGTTCCTCTTGATACTTTAAAAGGTGAGCAACATACACCTGAATTTAAAGCAATTAATCCAAATGCTAAAGCACCTGCAATAGTTGATGGTGAAACTCGTGTATTCGATTCGAACGCTATTTTAATGTACCTTTCTGAAAAATACGGAAAGTTAGCAGGTAAGGCAGAAGATCGTGCTGAAATGCTGTCGTGGTTAATGTTTATCGCATCTGGTTTAGGTCCGTATTCAGGACAGTCTGTGCATTTTAGACACATGGCGCCAGCAGGGCTTGATTACGCGGTTAACCGTTATTTACGTGAAGCGCAGCGCCATTACGAAGTGCTTGATGCGCACCTTGAAGGTCGCGATTTTATTGTAGGTGATACGTATACAATTGCTGATGTTTCAGCCTGGGGCTGGATTGATAAAGCACCGGTTGTATTAGGTGAAGAGGGCTTAGCACCGTACCCTAATCTTAAGCGTTGGTTTGAAAGTATTGATAGCCGCCCAGCGGTTGCACGTGCACGTGTAATTGGTACTGATGTAGCATTTAAAAAAGAGTTTGATGAAGACGCTAAAAAAGCGTTTTTCCCTTCAAATTACCCTAAAGTATAATTTTTAGGGCGTTATTAAATACGTTATAAAAGTAGGTCAGGTTTTATCTGACCTACTAACAATTAAAAAGCTAACTTCCTCTCCTAAAATCATAGCGTTTATTATTTCTTACTTAGGGATAATACGACCTCTAATTCTTCAATTTAATTATCGCTTTAATATTAAAATATTTAATAACAAACAAATTCACTTAAATATTCAAGACTAAAGAATTGCTTTTTTAAGCCTATTTACAGTCGCTCTAAATTAATTACGTATTATAAGGGGAATTAGTCACTTAACTTAGATTTTACAGTCAATACTATTTAGAATTGAATTAATGGTTGCACTTTGTAGCCTCAAAATAATAATTATGGTGCTGCAAAAAAATGACAAAAAAACCAACTCATATTGAAATTAATAATCCAAGAAAGGTGCTTACCTATACATATGTAATTTCTTTATCCGTTATTGCGATGTTGTCTATTGTTGTACATTTTATGTTAGATCACGTTATTGCTGAGCAAAGTACAACAGGTAAAGTGGTTAATGTAAGTGGAGAGCAAAGAATGCTATCGCAGCGAGTAAGTTTATTTGCTGTTGAGTATTTAACTTTAGGTACACCAGAAGCCAAATTTTTAGCTTTGGCTTCTTTAAATAAAATGCAAATAAATCATCAAAATCTATTGAGCGATTATTACAAAGCATTAAAAGACAAAGAAGCGCTGCCGCTATCTGTAACTCTACAAAATATGTATTTTAAAGAGCCGCAAAATGTTGATGGCAAGTTAAAGCTTTTTACTAAGCAAGTTGAAGCTGCATTAACTTTAAAACCAGGTGATCAACAAGGATATGAAAACATAAAAACAGGCTTTTTGGCAATGGCTAAAGAGCCTTTATTAAATGCTTTAAATATGGTTGTAATGCAATACGAGAAAGAAAGTATTGATAAAGTGAATGAGTTGCGATTTGCACAAAATGTAGTTTTGGGCATTATTATATTAACTATTTTAATTGAAGCATTTTTAGTTTTTCGTCCTATGGTTGATCGAATTAGTAAATTTGCTTATAAATTACAATACGATGCTAGCTTTGATCATTTAACGGGGTTATTAAACCGACGCTCATTTAATGTACACGCAACCAAAGCCATAATAGCGAGCCGTAGTCATAAACAAAAACTTGGTGTAGTTATTTTTGATATTGATTTATTTAAACGCATTAATGACACGTATGGTCATGCTGCTGGTGATTTAGCTATTCAGCATGTTTCTAATATCCTTAAAGAAAGTTGCCGTACAGCTGATTGCGTAGCTCGCTTTGGCGGCGAAGAATTTGTAATGTTACTACCCGATATGAATGAAGACGATTGTTTTCATTTAGCAGATAAAATTCGCGAAAAAATTAAAACTAGTCGTTTTCAATTTGAAAACACGACTATAGAGCTCGCTATAAGTGCGGGAGTTGCAATGTTAGATGAAGGGCAGGTTGATATTGAAGAGCCTCTTCGCCTAGCTGATGAGGCTTTATATGACTCTAAAAATAATGGCCGAAACCTAGTAACTCTATATAAAAAATCTAAATAGAGGATTATAAACTAGGCTGAAAAGCATAGACTCCTGCACTAAGAGCCTATGCTTATTACTTATGTTATTAACTAATTAACTCAGAAGTAAATTTATAAAGGGGAAACTACTTCTCTAAATATTCACTATTTATACTCGATTCGAACAAGCTAACCTCTTGTGTGTGCTGGCTTACGCTATTTCTTTTTAAGGCTATATATAAGTCTGAATGAATGTATATACCCTCTGTTCCTGACTTCATACCGGCAATTTCAAACCATGACAGCAGCTGGCGTTTCCTGCCTGCAAGCTCAAGCCTTATATCGCGCTTTTTAAATATAACATCTAGATCGGCAAGCATTGCCATTACGCTTAAATCTAAGTGAGTAAAGCAAGGTACTGCATCAATTATTACGCATTGAGTGTCGTCTTTTTGCCTGGCGTATTGTTCTAGTAATCTGCGTTTAAAGTAGCTGGCATTAAAGTAAGTTAAAGGTGAGTTAAAGCGATAGATAAAGACGCCTTGCACCGATTTTGCTTTATCTGTGGCGTCTAAGCTTCTTACTACACCATTAACATCTACGCCTAATATGTTGTCGGTTGGGCGCATAACAGTGCGAATAAACTGAAATAACCCAAGTAACACAGCAAGTGTGATCCCTGGTATAACGCCAATAAATAACACCGCAAGTAAGGTGGCTGAGGCGAGATAAAATGCCTGTTTATCTTTTCGTTTTAATTGCCAAATGGCTTTTAAATCGAGTAAGTGTACAGAGGCAATAATAAGTACAACACCCAGTGCCGCACTTGGAATAAATTCAAGCGGAGCAGTTAAAAATATAGCTATTACAGCAATAATTGTTGCCGCGATTATTGATACTAACTGCGTTTTTCCGCCTGTGGCATCGTTAACTGCGGTACGCGAGTCGGCGCCACTTACAGCAAAACCTTGCGAAAGTGCTGAGGCTATATTGGCAATGCCTAATGCTCTAAATTCTTTATCGGCGTCTATGTCGTAGCCATTTTTAGCGGCAAAGCTGCGAGCGGTTAGCATCATACTTACAAAGCTAACGATGGCTAAGTTAAGTGCAGGTACAACTAGCTCGCGAATAATGCCTAAATCAAAAACAGGGGTATTAAAAACAGGAAGCCCGCCTGTTACGGTACCAATGGTTTTTATATCAAGTTGTTTTAAATCAAAAATCCACACTAACAGTGCACCAAATGCAATGGCGAACATAGATGAAGGCCACGTAGGTTTTATGCGTTTCATGGCAAAATAAACAGCAAAGGTAAGTAGCGCCATTAATAATGTTGGAATGTGTGTTTGTGATAGGTATGTGGGTACCCCGCCTAGGCGTTCAAGTAAGTAGCGTTCATCAAAGGTAAAACCAAATACTTTAGAGAACTGACCAACAATAATAGTAATTGCTACACCGTTTAATAAGCCCATTAAAATTGGTTTAGATAAAAAGTCGGCTAATACACCTAGTTTAAATTTACTGGCTATAAAGCACCAAAAGCCGGTCATGGCGGTCATGGTTACAACAAGTTGCCAATGCTTAAAGCTGTCACCCGCCGCAAGTGGCGTAACTACGGCTGCAATAACTGCGCAGGTAGCTGCATCAGGACCTACTATTAATTGTTTTGAAGTACCAAAAAGTGCATATACCAACATAGGGAGTATGCAAGAATATAACCCTACAGCGGCGTTAACTCCGGTTAGCTGCGCATATGCAATTGCAACGGGTAAGGCAACTGCGGCTACCGACAGTGCGGCTCTAACATCATCGGCAAACCATTGTCGCTCATAATGGAGCAATGTATTTAAACCCGGCATAAAATTATATAAACGCGACAGCACTTCCAATTCCCTGTTAATAGTAATAACGCTTTGATAGTAAATTTAATATTAAAATAAGTATAGCTAGAGGAGAGTATTTTTTACGTAATACCCACTGCATTGAATTAGTTATTTACTATAGCGATGGAGAGTTATTTAACTCGGTAGAATAATCATGTTTTTAATAAGGTTTGTATCATCTAAATTTACTTTTCTATAGACGTAAAAAAGCCTGCATAAAAGCAGGCTTTAGCTTTCAGGGAAAATTAAAATTTAGCGCGAATGCCGAAGCTATAACGACGATCCGCTTCAGTGTACTTCCAAGCGCCACCTAGTTCAGATAGGTAGATTGAAGGCTCACCTGTTAAGTTTGTTGCATTACCTACTAGCGTAAAGTTTTCGTTAATGTCCCAACTTGCAGAGAAGTCTAACTGGCCTCTGTCATCACGGTAGTTATTACCGTAAACAGTGCCATCTTCTGAAATACCGCCTGTTGAGTTAATGTTTTCTACACGTTTTTCGTTTTCAGTATCTAAGAAGCCATCACGGTAGTTATAAGCTAGGCGAGTAGAGAAACCTTCGTATTCCCAAAATACTTGTAAGTTATACGTATTTTCAGAAATATCTAATAGTGGGTTTCCGTTCGGCTGTTCACTGTCTGCATACGTGTAGTTTGCATTAATACCTAAGCCCGAAAATGCACCAGGTAAGCTTGTAAAGAATTGTTGGTAACCAACTTCAAAACCTTGAACAGAGCCATTTTCACCGTTTACATTTTTAACGGTGTCGATGCCTGTTAAACCAGCATCACGTAAATCAGAAACATGATTAAAACCATCTGCATCTACAGGGAAGTCAGTTGCATCTGAGTAAACTAGGTTATCTTGCGATACGCCCGCTGTATCAAGCTGACATACTTGGTTCCACTGAGTTACATTTTGGCCAGCAGCCGTGCTTGATGCAGCCTGACAGCTACTTTCGTTACTTAAGAAAGATTTAACATCTTTATAAAATACAGCGAAAGATATTACGTTACCTTCATCAAAGTAATGCTCTACAGATAAGTCGTATTGTGTTGCACGGTAAGGTTCTAAATCGATAGAGCCTTGAGTTGCACCCGTAATGTCGTTATTAACGTCAAATGCTGGGCTTAGCTCGCTAAAGTCTGCTCGACGCATAACTTTTGCAGCAGCAAAGCGAAATAATGTTTCGTCTGAGTAGTTATAAGTAACGTTTAAGCTTGGTAAAAAGTCGCTGTAGTCGTTATCGCCTGTTACTTTTTCGCCATTAAGAAATACGCTTGATTCTAGGTCTGTCGTTACATAACGACCACCAATAATTGCAGTAACATTATCAAAGTCTAAGTAAGCCGACACATACACAGCCGCTGTATCTTCAACTACGTTACGGTATGCACTTTCTTGAAACTCTTGGTTATCAGAAAGGCTACCTGTTGATGCTAGGTTAGTGCCTGCTAGTAACTGCTGAAGTTGAGCATAAGTATTTGCTGGATTAGATAAACCGTTATAACTTAAAAATGTTAGTAAGTCGTTTTGTCCTGTGTGACCTAATTGGTCAAAAGAGTTGTCGTGGCTAACTGTTGTAAAGCTATTTGGAAATGCAGCATTGAAGTCATCAACCCATAATGTAGCTAATGAACCATCTGAGTCGTTAAATGCATTTTTGTAAATATCTTTAATTTCTACTTTGTATTGCTCGTATTCGTAATCACGGTTAGTAACACGTACACCTGCTTTAACTTTAGATACCCAGCTTAAGCTGCTGATAGGTTCAAACATTTCAACATCAAAACGAACGGCCGTTTCTTCGTTGTCAGTTCTTCTATCTTCACTTTTAAACGTACGTAGTGCTAAGTTTTGTGGGTCAGTAAATGCATTTGGATCTGAGTGTATGATGCTTGGTAATTTATTACCGTCTTGAGAAAATGCACCATCATATAAATGGTTTACTAAATCAACGCCGCCACTTGCTTCGAATGTTGATTTTTCGATTGGGCGTAAGGTAAACTCAGAATCAGGTCTTACGCTTTCTGATGACGCAACAGCAATTTCACCAGAAATTTTAATGCTATCTGTAAGGTTCCATTCTGCACCAAGTGCATTTGAAAACGAGTCAGTTTCACGAAAGTCACTGTATGTTTTAGGAATACCAAATTCGTTAGTTAGTGTGTAGTTGTTTACGCCGTTAGCGTCTTGTGTGGTGTTTGCATCTGTTGATAATGAACCAGCTACACCTAAAATAGAGTTACCAGTTTGCTCACCCGAGCGCTTAGTTCCGCTTAAATCAAGGTATACCATGCCATTACCTGACTGTGGTGCCCATTGAAGTGACAAGTTTACAGCTGTACGCTCACGTTTTTCTACGTATTGCTCAACACTGTGCTCATCTCTTACGATTGCGTTACCGCTTGGTGTGTTACCTTCTTGACCGTTAATTTCGATGTCTTGAGGTTTAACACGGCTAGACGTTTCATCTTGGCGAATTTCACGATCTTGATACGAAAACATAGCAATGGCACCAAAGGTACCCATTTCGTCAAAGTCCCAGTTGTTACCAAGTGAACCGCTAAAAATCGGTGCTACTTTTTCTGTTTTATCGGCGTATTCGCCATCTAATGACATTGCTGCCGTTAGTTTTTCTAATTCTAATGGACGAACAGTTTTTAAACTAACTGTTCCACCTAATGCGCCTTCAATCATATCGGCAGTAGGTGATTTAACAACTTCTACCGTTTTTAAGAAGCTTGATGGGTAATCTTGTAAGCTAATACCATCACGAGAGTCACCAATAGTAGAGCGACCATTTAACTCAACACGGTTTTGCGGTAAACCACGAATAGAAACGCTATCACCTACGCCAAAATCGGTATTAATAGACACACCAGTAATGCGTTGCAGCGCTTCAGCAATATTGTTATCTGGGAGTTTTCCTATATCTTCAGCAACAATAGCATCAACAATACGACCGTCGGTGCGTTTAAGCATTGCTGCAGCCTTCATACTTCCTAACATGCCTCTAACTTCAATAACTTCAATGTCACTGTCAGATGTTTCAGTCGTGTTTTGCGCTTCTTGCGCAGCTAAAGCTGACGAAGTCATTAATAAGAATGCAGCTGCACCCATTAATTTAGAGTTGTTTTTTTGTTGTTTATTTATTAGTGAGGAAGTAATTCGATTGAGTTCCATGTATCTCTCCCAGTTGGGTAATTGTGTGTTGTTAGTGAGTGTTGGTTTACCAATTTAGCTTTGTGTTCTCTGTTTGTTGTCATACAGAAAGTGTGGTTAAAATTAGTTCAATTAAGGTTTGATATCAAGCTTTGTTTACCAATAATGTGAATTTGGTATTACAACTTTGGTCTAATGTGGATTTATAGTTAATAAATTTAACAAGTTATGTTCTTTAATTATTTTGTAATCGTAGTAAAAAAATTGAATTTAATGTTGGTTTATAGGTTTATTATCGTTATTTACTCGTTTTAGATTCTAAAAAACAGATAGAATTAATCTTATTTATATGGGAAATATGTGGTTTTAATTGGTAAATAATCCATTATTTTAGATAGGAGAGTGCTTTATTACATATGGGTGATACAAAAAAGAGGTGTTTACTTACCAAGCATGTAGCACTGCATTTGTTAGAAAAAATGAGAAAATATAAATTACTTATTTATTGATTTTTTTTGTTTTTATCTGCATTGGTAAGATGGTTATGGTTTTATTTTTGTTTTTTTATACGGTATTGGTTAACCGTTTTTTGTGAGTGGGTGATGAAAAAATAATAAGGTAATAAAGTACGTATTAAATTTTCATTTTAGAGATTTAAACGCGGCGTCATATCATTAACTTGAAAATAAGTAATTAAATATAAAACTTTAGCTTTTAATTAAGTTATACCTTTTTCATTGAATTAGTGATCTATTACTACGACAGTAGGGGGGTAACTGCAAGGTGAAATCATAGATGTGTTGTTTCATATGGGCTATTTTAACGTTGTCAGGGAGGTCATCTGCTTACTAGAAAAATAGCGTTTTTAGAAAAGTTAGTGTTATTTGTGCCCTTTAATTTTAAAAAAACCTCCTACATTTTTAATGTGGAGGTTCTATTTAAATTTTATTGGTTATTTACCCGTGTAAAGTTTTACAGAATCCCACTTAACATGGAACTCACCTTCGCCACCTGTAAGCTGATAGGCACCTATTTTTTTATATTGTTTTTCCTCGCCACCAACCTCTATAGAACTAGACCAAATTTTAACATCATCAAGATAAAGGTTCGCATCTTCATAAGAATTACCGTTAGAAAGACCATTGGTTTTAATGATTAGTTTGTAACGAGTATCAAGTGATATTTTAACTTGAGGATGATCACTCCAACCATTATTTGAATAGTTGCTATCTCCTTGAACACCAAATATATACGAGCCATTTTCTTTTCTTACTTGGTAAATACTGAAAACACCGGTATCACTTGTAGAATGATCGTGGGTTTGTGCTACGCCCATTTTATTAAAATCGGAATAGTTACCATCTATTGTAAAATAACCAGTGAGCCTGTTATATCCTGTTCTACGTTGATATTTAAATTCATCTCTTTGTTTTCCATCAATGCAATTAGAATCATCAGTTAAACCAAACTTGAATGTCTTGCTTGTTGACGTTGATGTACTTGGTTTTAGAGCACAACCACTTGCATCCGTTTCAGGAAGGTTATCTTCGTTTTCTAATGTCCAACTAATATCGTTAAAGCTACCTGCTGTAGCTGTTGCGCTTAGAGCAAGTAAAGAACTGACAATAATTGATTTACAAGAAATTATTTTCATATTATACCTTGATAGTTTAGTTTCTAATTCAGGTTCAAATCTAGCAAAGTATTAACATAGTGTAAATTAAAATAGTATTTTAGGGTTGTTTATTTTTGTTGTTGTAGTTATTAAGGGTTGTTTTTTGGTGGGCTGGCTGTTCTATATCTCAATATATATTATTGGGTATTTGAGTTAAGGCAATAAAAAACCTCGTATTGGTGGTACGAGGTCTTTAAAATTTTAAGTGTATTGTTCAAAAGAAAGCAATTTTAGTAAGTACAGATACACTTAATTTTTATGAAAATTTACTTATTTTTTTAGTTCACCGGTTGACGATTCAATATGAGCTCGAATAAACCACTGAAATTGCTCTAAGTCAGCTAATTGACTGGTGATCATGTCTTCTGAAACAGGGTCTAACTCTGAAAGAGTGTCGATAGCTTTACGGTGGTCTGCATTAATACCGTTATACACTTTATCGAGTGCGCCTAAGTGCTCTGTTACTAAGCCTCTACCTATTGAGTATTCTTCCCATGTGCGGCGATCTACTATTGATTTTGGTGTACCAACAGGTATCCCGCCAAGTGTAGCGATTCGTTCTGCAATGGTGTCTGTCATTTCACGTACGATTTCAACCTGCGGGTCTATCATTTCATGTACACCAATGAAGTTAGGACCAACCACGTTCCAGTGAATATGTTTTAAAGTAAGCTGTAAATCGAGTAGTGCAACCATACGGTTCTCGAGTGTAGCTATTGTTTTTTGAGCTGATTCGTCACTCATACCTGGCGCGGTAAATTTAGCTGTTTTACTTGATTCGTTAGTGTTACTCATAATTTCTCCTGCTTAAGTAATGTGTTGCTCATGTATGCGTATATTGCATTATGAGCTTGACTTAAACTTAATGAAGCAACAGTTATGCCGAAAGTGAGATTTATTTAAAGTTGTTTTAAAACAATGTATTATGTTTGATCTTGGTTTTTTGCAGGTAGGATTAACTTTTATTTTTGAAAAGCCTGCATGCATTTGTAAAATATGCAGACTTTATTTTAATTACAGCTTAGGTGTATTTAAACTTTGGCTATATATTCATGCGCTTTTAAGAGTTCGAGCGAGACTATTTCTAACGATTTTTTATTTGTTGCTTCAAGTACCACCGGTGGCGCGGCGTTAGCAGTAGTAGCATGTAGCCATCTTACTGCACACAAGCACCATTTATCACCGGCTTTTAAACCTTCAAAATCGTAAAGAGGGTTAGGGCTTATTAAATCATTCCCCTGTGATTTTGAAAATTGTAAAAATTCGTCAGTCATAATTGCACATACACTATGATTACCAAGATCTGACTCTGGCACATAACAAAATCCTTCACGTGTATATCCACCATTTCCGCAACATAATTTTAAACGTGTATCGAGTACATTGAATTGATTTGCCATGAAAAACCTTAATTTTTTGTATTTAATGAAGTTAATAAGTACAAGCCCGCGACGATATTGCGAGCTTAGTGTTACTCATTATTTAATACGCAGTGCCATGCAATCGCTATGACCGTTTATGATCATACTTTTATCAACGCGTACGCCACCACCAGAGTATTTACCAGCAGCCGTAAAGCTACATATTTGTACAAAGTAGTCATCTACTTTAGGCAGTGCAAATAGTTGTTGGTATATCTGGTCTTGCTCGGCAAAGTGCCCAGCTGTTTTTTCTATAACTTGCTGATGTTCATCAACAAGTTGAATATTAGCACCACAACGTCCTACTATTGGTTTAACTACATAACCGGTTTGTAATAACTCGTCGTTAAGTTCAAATGCGGTATTAAGTAAATACTTATGATTAGGGAACAAGCTCCAAAGTATTGGTAAAATGGCCTTATTACTTGGGATTAATGTCCACAGTGGTTCAAATACCATCACGTTTTTACGCAGCAGTACATCTACTAGGCGCGGTGTTTCACCAGCTTGAAATTGTGGTTCAAAGTTATCAGTTAGTAATTGATCAGCTTCGCATTCCTCACGAATTTGATCAAGCGCAGTTTCCCAAGACCAGGTTTTCCACACATAGCTCAGCTGTGAGCCGTCTTCATCTACTATGTTGCCAGATTCATTCCAGCTAAGTGAACTTAAACCTATAACTAATTTACATTCAAAGCCTGCGGCTTCAATAGCTTCTTTCATAAATAATGCGTGGTAATGTTCTTCTGGTTCATCGTCTTGTAAAATATGAACAAGGCCTTTTACTTCACTTTTACGCCATGCTTTTACGAGGTCTTTAAATAAATTTTGACCTGCATCTACACCTGTTTTAACACCAAAGTGTTTTGCCCATTTACCTTGAACCTTGCCGCTTTCCATATAGCACGACGCTGAATCGCAATTGTATTCGTAAACTTTTAAACCTGCTGTTGTTAAGGCAAAGTCAAACCGGCTGGTAATTAATTGGTTTAAGCGGTTATCCCACGATTGACGAATTTTATTAAGCACAACATCGGGTAAATTAAACTTTTTTAATAACTCAGGGTGCTGCAATACGTAATCGGTAGCGTGCATAAATAAGCCATGTAGCTCATTTGTAGCATGCTCAATAGTTTGCTGCGCCGTTTGAGATATTGCAAAGTAATTATGCTGATCCTCATCTACGGATGTAAGTTTATGACCTTGCATCATTTCTACGTAAGCAGCTTCATCGTCATTGGCAATATTTAACCATGACTTTTTTGCTTGCCCTGTATCTGCTGCTTTATGTGCTTCTATAGTAAATAAGTCAGTGTTTAGCTCAGACGTTGGCTCAGCATATTCGGTTTTATCTGTTTGTGTCATCCAGCCTAAAATAGTGGCGTCGCTGTAAGAGCACTCAATCCAATAGTCGCCATCTTTAGTTACTTTTGCTTTTAGCTCACGACACCAGCTTTGATCTTTTGGCCATATTTGATGCCCTACATTTTGCTCAGCAAGCCGTATTTTATCCTCATGTACTTCTACAACGACAGCAACATGACCTGTTTCTTCAAACTCGCCGCCTTCTTCCCAAATAAGTAAGCTACCTACTTGAGGGTGATGTTTAGCACCATTTTTAAACGCGTTTAGCGGTAGTCTGCTTTGGCTATTTACATCGCGCACTGAACGCAGCTCAAAAATATCGTAAGCCATGGCTATATCATCAAAAATATAACCATGATTGAGGTACATCCATCGACGAGCAAATTCAACGCATTGCCATTTATAGCCCATGTAAATGCCGTCTAGGTAGCTACGGTAGGCACTTCGGTTAGGATAAATGCTTTCATCAGCCGTATCATAATCAGATGAATACACAGCAACATTACCAGGTGCATAACCTAATAAGGTACCAAAAACGCTAGCAGGAGCAGAAGATTTCATAAACAAAAACATTCAATATAAAGGTGTGATAATTTGCTGACTATATGAGCGAAACACTGTGATAGCAAGATATAAAATATGTTTTATGTAGAGAAAAATACATTAAGTAGAACTATTAAATTTGGAGTTAAGTTTAATTTATAGAGAATATATATGGCTATGTTTTATATGCTATTTATTACTATATTAGCTCAATGTTAAAACACATAAATGGCTCAGTAATTTAAAAATACCGATATATAGTATTAATTGAGAATTATTTACATCTAAGTTGGTAATAAATTCAAGTTTTATTTTTATAAACATAAAAAATCGCTATTGAACATTTTGTTTTTAGCATTCCAAGTTGCTGATTTTTTAGGTTTAATTTTAAATTGTTTATAAATAAACTATTTTTGGTTTGTTATTTGCTTTTATTAGTTTAGCAACACAACGTTTAAACTAAGAAAAGGAATTAAGATATGAGTAATGTTATTACAGGTTTATTTGGCAATACGTCTAAAGCTACATTAGCAATCTATAGATTAGAAGCGTTAGGAGTTAAAGATTCTGAAATCAGCATTGTGGCAAACGATTCTTATACAAAAGATGACTTTGCTGTAGATGAAGGTACTAAAGCGGCAGAAGGTGGCATTTTAGGTGCGGCTTCTGGTGGGGTGCTTGCTGCAATTGTTGGTGGTTTTACTGCTGTGGGTACTGTAGCCACTGGTGGTGCAGGACTTCTAGTTGCAGGACCACTTGTTGCAGCGCTTGCTGCTGGTGGAGCTGGTGCAGCCGCAGGTGGTGCGGTAGGTGCTATTGTTGGTGCTTTTATTCCAGAGCACGAAATTAAGTATTACGAAGACGCAATTAAAGAAGGTTCTGTACTTATAGGTGTTAAATACACCAGTGACAATAAGGATGATATAAAAGAAGCGCTTGAAAATGCAGGTGCTGAAAACGTATCAACAGCTTAGTTATTAATAATTGGTTTAATAAACTATATGGGGAAGCGGCTTGCCGCTTCCCCATTTTTTGTACAAATCTAAGTTGTTTATCAAGAACGAAGTAAGCCGGACTCAGATTAAACTGTATTATTTATCTCCTTTGTGCAAAAAATTATCTCTCATCGAGCTTACCCAGTTAGTAAATTTATGGATTGCGATATTACCTTTGCCGAGGAGGTCATTTAGCTCTTCTTCAAAATGAGTTTGTTTTTTGTTATCGGCCTCAGGAAGTGGCGGCAAAATATGAGCAAAATAGGTTTTATCAAGCAAGCGATGTAGTAATCGTTCGCCAATAAATGGTTTACCACTGTTAAGTGCACGAGCTCCTTTAATTAAATTACGAATATCGTACTGAGTAGGGCTAATATCGGGCACTTGTTTTGGAATGTTTAGTAACTTATATACACCAATTCTAGCCGTTCTGATGGATGTTTCCATCGTGAAAATCACATCATTACGAGTTTCAACAAATTGACCTACGATACCCAAGTTAGTACAGCCTTGCGGTACGGGGCGAGGTCTATCGCCTACTGCTCGCGGCATAAATTGTGCTGTAATATACGGCATAAGAGCAGTACGTACTTTGGTGTTAGCAACTATGTCGTCAAGTTGCTCTTCAATATTAAGGTGGAAACAAAGCTCAGTCAGTATTTCTTTACCTGTGCATTCAGCCATTGTTTTTTCTATTTTATTTCCTTTTTTATCCATTAATAAGCCGTAAACCCACAGCACTAATATATCGTCGGGTTGCTCTGGGTAGTGAGGCTGCCTGTTACACGTAACACTTAGTAACCAGTTAGAATCGGTGATGGTAATAATACCGCCCGTAACTGAACGCCCAGAATATGGGTCGTTAACTGATAGCGTTTTTAGTTTATCAATAAGCGGTGATGGTTTGCAGGTAAGCGTTGCTGACTCCCACATCGATTTATCTACATTGCCGTAAAACTTTTCAGGATTGCCAAAAACAGGTGATTTTTCTGCAAGGTTTTTCCATAAGTTCCAACCACTGTCTTTACCTGGATCATTTTTTTCGCAAGTAAGAACGGGCACTGTATCCATGTCACCGTATGCGGTTTGTTCTGTCATTGAACCATTGAGAGCGAATACTAAGTCTTTTGGCTCTATTGCAATATATTGCTTTTGCCCTTTCGTAATAGCTTGAAGACCCGCGACTGTTTTTTTATCATCGGTGAAGTTCATATCAAGATCGTGTACGCAGGTATCAAACTGAAATTTAACCCCTTTTTTTCGTAAATAATCCGATAGCGGTTTTATAAATGTGTCGTATTGATTGTATTTAGGAAAAACTAAGAGAGACATGTCTCCAAAGCCATCTATAGAATCGAGAAAGCGGTGTAAGTATAATTTAGTTTCTAAAAGACTATGGCAATTTTTAAAGGCAAACATAGTACGAAATAAAAACCAAAAGTTACTTTTTAAAAAGCCAGCGCTAAAATACTCTTCAATGCTTATGTCATCTAACGCTTCTTTACGTTTTAGCATTAGCTTAATTAATTCCCATTGTTGAGATTTATTTAAACCAAAGTCGGTGGCATCTAATATTTCACCGCAACTTTTTATGAGGCGTGCTTTTGAGTAATTAGGATCGTTGTCGTTAATTAACCTATATTCATCAAGCACAGAGTAGCCTTCAGGAAGCTCAGCTGCGGGTATATCTTGAAATAGATCCCAAAGAGTATCGTAGTTCATGTTCATTTCACGACCCCCACGAATAATATAGCCATCCTCGGGGTTTCCTTGCCCATCCATTGAGCCACCTTCAATACTCATTTCTTCTAAGATGGTAATATTTTCAGCAGGCATATGCGCATCACGAATTAAATAAAACGCCGCAGCAAGACCACCTATACCGCCACCGACTATCCACGCACTACGATTTTCTATTCCGGGTGTTGGTAAGGTTTTATGGCGGGCATAAGGCGAAATAAAATCATAAGGGGGCAGTGTGCCTTTAGGCGTGTTATGCCAAAAGTCTTTAGTTGCATCGGGTTCGTGTTCAAAACCCTCTGGTGCGGTTGCAGAAATATCAAACTTAGAAATCGTTTTTTTAGACATTATGCGTCCCCTTATGGGTAAAATATTAGCAGTATTTGCTAACCCCATAATTGCACGCTCAGACGAGGCTTACTTTGTATTAGATCAAACTTTGGGATTTGAAATAGAAAAATTAAAAACAAAAAAGCCATACAGTTTGTATGGCTCTTTGTTAATTAATTTACTATTTAAATATATTTATAATAAACCTATGGGCGGAACGAGTTACCACAAAAGCCACTACCTGTGCCTGCCGATGGAAGCTCGCCATTAAGTTGTTGGGTCATGTTCGCTACGCGATAATCCATAAATTCGGTTAGACCATAAAAATTATTAACCGATGATGTAAGATTTTGCTCAAACTGTGAGTAGCTGTAAAAAGCTAATTCAAAGCAGGTGGTATTTATGTTTTTTACTTAACACCTTGAGTGTTTTATGACGTAATTGAAAGGGCTCTGTTTTTACATTGGTAGAGGGTTTTTAATGAATATTTGGCATATATGATTATTATTTTTACTTAAGCTAAATAATACATCACGTTATCACCCTATATTATCGAATAAGCCAAATATAGCGTTGTGAATTTAATAACTAGAGTCATGTAATAAGGACCCGACTGATATAATCAATCGGGTCCTTACTCGCAATAATTTAAAAACTAAAGCTTGTACCTACGTGAAAGAGTAATCATCGCAATTAAAAGCAAATAAAACATACTACCAGATGACTTTTCATCATCAGTGCTGCCATCAACATTTTCATTATCAGTGTTGTCATCAACATTTTCATCAACTTCATCAGCGCTTAGAACAATACTAACTGTTTTAATTTCGGACTCAGAAAGTTTATCGCTTACTGAATATTTAAAGCTCGTAGCTTGGTTGCTTTCGCCCTCAGGAGTATAAACAAATAAACCAGTTTCAGATTCTATTGAAACGCTACCATACGCAGGCTGAGAAATGAGTTTAAACGTAATAGGGTCGCCATCTTCATCTGTACCACTCAATTGAGCATTTATAGGATCGCTTCCTACTACATTATAGTTAGCATTCTTAGCAACTGGTTTTGTGTTTGTAAACATGATGGTAACTATGCTTTGTTCGCTATTTGTTATTGAATCACTCGCGGTATAGGTTGCTGTTAAAGGCTCTAGAGATTGTGCGTTAGGTATATATCTAACATTGCCATTATTTTGGTCTATTAACTCAATAGTCCCACTTGCAGGTAGAGTGTTAAAGTTATAGGTGAGTAAGTCTTGATCGTCATCATTACCTTGTAAGCTAAACTCAATAGGCGTGTTCCAATGTGTACTAACAGTAAAGTCATTGGTGGTTGGTTTAGTATTTTTAATTTCAATATCAATATTGGCTACTTCAGACTCTAATCCGTCTAGCACAGTATAAAAATAGAGATTTTCGACTCCAACCTCTCCTTTTGGTGTATATGTAAATCTACCTACCTTATTGTCAATATATTCAATTGTCCCAAGTTTCGGAGTATCAATAATAATATTATCTATATTGTTTAACTGTAAATCTATTTCAATTGGTGAAAGTGCATGAGTTGAAAATGAAGCGTCATTAGGCTTTTCTGATTTTTGGTCTACTTTTTTTGCATATATTACAGCTGAACTGCCTATTGCTGATATATAAGTTGTATCACCAATCGTAGTTGTTTTTAGTTTGTCTGAAAAAATATTATTATTTAAAATAGTGGTGTTTTCACCACTATTTAAATTTAATTCTCGTAAATCTTTACCACACGAATATATTACACGCCAATTTTTTTCAGATTTAGCAACGCCACCTATATAGTAAATCGCAGTACCGCGGGGGTCTGTATCCGTATCACTGTCACATAGATTAGCTGCAATTTTTTCCACTTCACCGTTTGTTTGTAGGTAGGATGCTGTTGAATTACTGTGATTTACTGATACAAGTCTTTCTTCATTCCCAACTTTAACTTTTGTAGCGTAGGAATAATTACTATAGCTCCAATGATGCCCAGAGTCGTATGCATAATTAGTGAATGTGTTATCTACAAAGTCATAAATAATAAGAGAGCTATCATGATATTTTTCGCTAAGAACTAACTTTGGTATATCGCTATTATTTAAATAAATAGATTCCATATCATAAGCTGAAAGAGTCCAGTGAGCAATCGTTGCACTTTTTATAACATCGCCAGTTTGTCCATTTAGAACATATAATATATGGTTGTTGTCGGCTATATTTACAATTAAAAGTATTTCTAAAACCCCATCATTATTAATATCTAAAGTTTTAAGTTGCGTTATCTCTTTTCCTTCTAGTTCGACTTGATACATGAGCTCTGCGTTTTCAGGTGAAAGAACTTGTAACGCTAAATTATCTATATCTTTCGTACCTATTATTATTTGCTTTTTGCCTGTATTAAATAAATCACCTGTTGTTACTTTTTGTGCTAATAAATTTGGGGAGTTAGGATTGGAAACGGATAATATATTTTCTACTTCTGCATAAAAAGGGCGCTTAGTCTCTAAATCAATAACTTTTAAGGTAGAGTAGCTATCTTCTGAATAGATTAGTTCAGGCTTTTCATCGCTATTTATATCAACTACCTCATAGATACCAGAAGAATAAACTAAGGTTTCTTTATTCCATAAGGTTTCTTTTGATGGGATATCTATTATCTTATACTTAGTGCTACTGTTCTCAGCTCTATAAGCACCATCCAAAAATGGTCTACTACCACATGCTAAGTTTAAGTTACCGTCTCCATTAACATCATCAATTAGAAAACTTGCGCTACATTGAAAATCAATTACCTCGTATTCCCAAAAGACTTCAAGGTTTAAAAGTGATAAGCCAAATACTATTTGTCTATCAGGATCAAAATAAAACATACTGTCATTAATACCATCGCCATTATAATCTACGATGGTTTTGTGTAAGTAGCTACCTTCTAAGTTTTCTGTTGTTAAATCGATGGTGTTTGTTCTGGGGTTATAGATGGATATGGAGTTTTTGTTTAGTAAGATTACCTCATCATAACCATCATTATTCGTATCTGTAATTAATAGGTCAAGAGATGCTGGAATGTTAGTTTTTGTAATTAAATCCATACCTGTATTTTGTAATTGCGATATTTGACCGTTAATAAATAAAATTTGTTGTTCATTTTTTTCGGTAAATGATCCTACTTTTTTTATATACTTTAGGTTTTCAACTTCGGTTTCAGGAAAGGGGTAAGTATTTATAATTTCTAGAGTCAATGGATCTAATATATTTACAGTATTATATTGTCTATTGACCACACCATATTTAATAAGCTCATTTACACCATCATTATTGAAATCTAAAACACGAGGTAATGTATAGTCTAATATGTTTATTTCAACTGTGTTTTTAATTTTTCTTGTGGCTAAGTCAACAATGTACATTGCTGTATTATAGTTTGATGTAGGAACTTCTTTTTCTGCTTCAATGTAAAGGTAATGTGAATCAGAGTTTACATCATAAAAATAAAAACTACTTCTAAATAAACCACCGTGATAATACTCAGCGTTGCGATAAGTTTTGCTTAATGGATTCCTTTCATAATATTGCCTATTACTAACAACTATCTTATCAGTTACTTTAAATTCATTATTTTCAATTGAATTAATAAAATCAATAGTACTATTTTGTACAGTAACGATTTCTTTTATACCATCACCGTTAAAATCACCGGTATAAGCGCCTTCAAGGCCAGTAGCTACAGATAAAGTATGGTCAAAAAATTTTGCAATGTACGTGTCATTACTACTTTTAGCAGGTTCTGACGCCAAAGCATAATTACTGGCTATCGCAGTAGTCATACAAGTTAATAATAAAGTGGTTTTTAATAATTTATATTTCATGAAAATCCTTTTAAATTTATGAAAGTTAATTTGAAGCTTTTTAATAAAGGAAAATAATAGATGACAATATTATAACCACAGTTAAATTCCTCATTTATTTCAATGGGTAATCAACTGAATTTATTGTTTGATATTTGAATATTTCATTTGCGGGTAAATGGATACCGGAGGACTAATATTTTGAAATAGATAATCATTATTAATCCTTTAATGAGTATTCGATCACCATTGCTGAATATTAACACCAAATGAATTTAAATAGAAGTGTACCTAAAATAGTTTTTAACAGTGAGTCGCTTTTAGTAATACCTCTTATGATCAGATGACTTATTTAAATTTTTATTGCTAAACGAACTTGAAGTTTTGAAATGGAAAAAAGCCATACAGTGTGTATGGCTCTTTGTTAACTACTTCTTTGTTAACTACTTCATTGTTTAAATATATTTATAATAAACCTATGGGCGGAACGAGTTACCACAAAAGCCGCTGCCAGTACCTGCTGATGGTAGGTCGCCATTAAGCTGTTGGGTCATGTTAGTTACGCGATAATCCATAAATTCGGTTAGACCATAAAAGTTATTAACCGATGATGTAAGATTTTGCTCAAACTGTGAGTAGCTGTAAAAAGCACTTGGATCATTAGCAACATGCTCGCTAATTAAATCTTTTAAATCAGCAATACGTTGACTAAATTGAGCGCTTGAAAGCGAGCCATTAATTAACGTTTGTAAGTACGCATGATACGTTGTTAAGTTACTTTCACTCGCTAATGCGCTTGCTACAAGTGGGCGCTCTGCAAGTGCACCACTGGTTGGTTCGTCTATATAAAGTTCTCGTATATCAACGCCATTACAGTCCATCGTAAATGTGCCGAATGATTCGTTAAAATCCCATGGTAACAAGTTAAACACGCCATCTCTGTCGTATATATAATAGTTGTGCGCTAACGTACCGTGATAGCTATCTAGGTTTGATAGGGCAACACTCACTGATAAATATTTTAGTAAACCGTCTACATCAGTTGCATCGGTTTCGCCGTTATTAATTTGCTCAATAAAGTTTAAAATCGCGCCGTTGTCGGTAGTGTCCTCGTTGGTTTTTAAATTAATGTCAGCGTAGCTTGTAATATCGTTATCTATCCATATTAAGTCACTGCCTGTTCCGTCTGGCTTATATAAGTCGCCATTAGCGTTTTCAAAGTTGTTTTCTAAAAACGTCCCATCAATTGCTTCAACCATAAGGTAAAAACCAAAAAGCTCGCCATTTACATAAAAATTAACGTAAGAATGCTGTGGTGTGGCAATGCCCATTTCGGTTAATAGATCGTAGGCAATTGTTTCACGCATATAAGAAGGGTCGTTGTACGAGTTATGTAAGGTAAACTTTTTCAAACCAAATAGTTTTTGCCCACTAACATACTCGTTTACATCTACTTTAAAGCTGTAGCGATCGCTCGATGAGTTAGCAACACTGGTTAGGCTAGAATTGCCTTTTGTTCTTATTGCTATGTTGTCGAGCGTTACGCCGTTAAACGTAATACTGGCTTCGTGGTACTCTTCATCTAATGGATTATCTAGTATGTCATTCCAATTTTCATCGGTAATGGTTATAGATAAACTATTAACTAAAGTAGGGTTAAATGCTTTTGCTTGACTGTTTTCACTACCTTGAGTCGGCGTTAAAAATGCTTTGTCCCAACTGTTTTCTATTGTAGTAACATCACTTAATCCGTAGCTAAAGCCTGCAATAACATCACTTTCTTTCCAGCTAATGTAGTCAACAGTTTCGTCATTAAGAATTAAGCTTAACTCATCTTCTTTACCTAATTTAAAGTTAACAGTGTAGCCATTACTTTCTTCATCTGTTGCATAAATAACTAAGTATTCGCCAGGTGCTAATGTTACATCAGGTAAGCTTTGTGGCTCTATGTCGTCGCTTTCATCAATAATGCTGTAGTTTGTTAGGGCAACATTATCGGTGCTGCTGTTGTATAGCTCAAACCAGTCCGCTGAGCCGTTTATGTCACTGGCAACAACTTCACTTATAACTAAAGGACCATGTTGACCTAGTGTATTTGCGGTTAAAGGTGTTGGTGTTAATATTTTTGTAGCGTCGCTGCCATCAGGAAAGCGACCATAGCTAAACTCAATGAGTGCTTGGCCTTTATCCCACGCTAGTTGATCAACTAAATCGTCGCCGTTATAGAGGCTAACTTCATCACTAGAACCAAGCTTAAACGCAACCGTTTCTAAATCATCTGTTTCGCTTGTGGTTGCGTACACACGATAAAACTCACCAGTCGATAATGTAATATTAGGTAAAGCCATACGTTCACCGTCTTCATCGGCAACGGTGTAGTCGCTTAAGTTAACCGCAGACGTGCCAGTAACAAAAAACTCAATCCAGTCGTATCCATTATCGCTATCGCTGGCAACAATTTCATTTATTCTGATTGGTGCATCGTTATTAGTTATTTTATCTAAAGTGACAGATGAGTCGTCACTAAGCTCTTCATTAGCAGCGTTAGGTGTTGGGTTTAGAGTTTGCTCAGTACCTGTGCCATCGGTAAATAAACCGTAACTTGCGCCTTGCGGTGCATCGCCTTCCTCCCAATCTAATTGGTCTATTTGTGCTGCGTCTTTAAACAGAGTTACAGCATCATCGCTGCCTAGTTTAAAGGTAACGTAATAACCATCATCAGGAGGAGTATCTGCTTCATCTATGGCTTGAATAACAATAAATTCGCCAGCAGCTAAAGCAATGTCAGGTAGGTATTGCGCTTCATGCTCGGTATTGTCGTCAACAATACTATAACTAGAGAGCGTGGCTATATCTTGTAATGCATAAAGCTCAATCCAGTCATTACCGTCATCAGCGGCAGAAGCAACAATTTCATTAATAACGAGTGATACAGTAGAGGTGCTATCAGTGTTATCAGTGTTATCAGTGTTATCAGTACTTTCTGATGTATCGGTATCAGTTGTATCGGTGCTTTCGCCTGAGTCACCGCAGCCAACAAGTACGCTGGTGGCAAGTAATAAGCATATATAAATAGGGTTATATTTCATGTTTTAGCCTTTTATGCAATTTAAGGCATTAAATTAACATTCAATTGTGTAAGAAAAGTGCAAGTAAAGTGTAATGAAAGTGCAATATTAAAAAGATCATATTAAATTTTTACATGATTAATATATAAATAATTATTTAATAAATAAAGTAAGAACTTTTTTTGTTGTTTATTTACAATTAGATAGCTTGTTTTTGTTATTGGTAGGAAAATTTTTAGTTTAACTTTCATTATTTCTTAAATGCTTTTGCGCATATGTAAAACTACTTATTTATTCGTACATTAGTTAATTTTTTGTTAAGATACTGCGCTTAATACGGAATAGAACAATTTAATAGCTTTATAGAACAGCTGTAATAACAGGAAAAATAATGGAAAACATAATAAATAACATTGATATAAATCAGTATCTACCTGCTGCAATTACATGGGCGACTAACATTTTGCTCGCTGTTGTAATTTTGCTTATAGGCATGTGGTTGGCGAGTAAAGTAAGAAACATCATTATTGGTTTATGTCATAAGTACACGCATTTTGACGACACGCTATTTCGTTTTTTAGGTAGCATGGCACGATACATAATATTAGCGTTTGTTATTATTGCAGTATTGAATCGCTTTGGTGTACAAACAGCCTCTATTATTGCTTTATTAGGTGCTGCTGGTCTTGCTATAGGCTTGGCATTACAAGGTGCAATGTCGAACCTTGCGGCTGGCGTTATGTTGCTTATATTTAGGCCTTATAAAGTGAGTGATTTTATTGAAGCAGCAGGGCGCTTTGGTAAAGTGATGGAAGTTGATATGTTTACTACTATTTTACAAACATTCGATAATCAACAAGTTATCATTCCAAATAGTCAAATTTGGGGAGCGCAAATTATTAACCATTCACATCATCCAATTCGTGGTGTTGATATGCATTTTGGTGTTGCTTACGATGAAAATACAGATGCAGTTCGTAAAGTTATTGATGCTGTACTTGCAGCGCACCCACACATACTAAAAGATCCAGCGCCTTTTGTTGAAGTAGAGACACTTAACAACAGCTCAGTAGACTTTTTAGTAAGACCTTTTTGTAAGGGTGAGCATTACTTTGATGTTCTTTACACTGTGCCAGAGCTAATTAAAAAAGCACTTGATGAAAACAACATCGAAATACCTTTCCCACATCGTAAAGTTATTTTAGTTAACGAGAATAAAGGCTAACTCAATTTAAAACGATTTAAACTTAAATTAAAAGGCGCTTTTTAAAGCGTCCTTTTTTGATCTTGAAAAACTTACAGAGCTCTGTAAGTTCTTCTATTTATAACACCTTTTAATTCTTCACATTTACTCTGTATCCCGCGCTTTTATTACGCTTACTGTTTGGTCTTTATTTTGCATTTAGCTCCATTGCCTTTGCTGTTAAAGCAATAAAATTAAAACTCACCCAATCACTAAAATTGTAATGAAGGATTAGACATGGCTGAATCATTTAAATACGCAGGAAAAAAAGGAAACGGCGGCGAGCTGCGCCAACGTGCATCAGACGGTTACCCAACAATGACTACCGCGCAAGGTTGTCCTGTGAGCGACGATCAAAATTCGTTAAAAGTAGGCAAACGCGGGCCTGGTTTAATGGAAGATCAAGTACTGCGCGAAAAGCTTTTTCATTTTGATCATGAACGTATTCCTGAGCGAGTGGTGCATGCCCGTGGTTACGGAGCACATGGTTACTTTGAAACTTACGATTCGTTAGAGGAATTAACCTGTGCAGATATTTTTAAACGCAAAGGCGAAAAAACACCCGTGTTTACGCGCTTCTCTACTGTTACAGGTAGCAAAGGGTCTCCAGATTTAGCACGTGACGTACGCGGTTTTGCCGTTAAATTTTATACACAAGAAGGTAACTGGGACTTGGTGGGTAACAATATTCCGGTGTTTTTTATTCAAGATGCTATGAAGTTTCCTGATTTAGTTCATTCGGCTAAAGCAGAGCCTGACCGGGGTTTTCCGCAAGCGCAAACCGCACACGACAACTTTTGGGATTTTGTAAGTTTATCCCCAGAGTCAATGCACATGGTTATGTGGGCAATGTCTGATAGAGCTATCCCGCGCTCGTTGCGATTTATGGAAGGTTTTGGTGTTCATACTTTTAAATTTATTAATGACGAAGGTGAGGAAAAATACGTTAAGTTTCATTGGAAACCAAAAGGCGGTATGCAATCGGTGGTATGGAATGAAGCGCTTAAATTAAATGGTGCCGATCCCGATTTTCATCGTCGCGATATGTGGGAGTCTATTGGTAATGGTGACTTCCCAGAGTGGGAACTTGGTGTACAAGTATTCGATCAGCAGTTTGCTGATGAGTTTGAATTTGATGTATTCGATGCCACTAAACTCATACCAGAAGAGCAAGTACCTGTTAAAATAGTGGGGCGAATGGTACTTAATCGTGTAGTAGATAACTTTTTTGCAGAAACAGAGCAAGTTGCATTTTGTACTCAAAACATTGTGCCAGGGCTCGACTTTACACCAGATCCATTATTACAAGGGCGTAATTTTTCATACCTTGATACTCAAACAAAACGCCTTGGTGGACCTAACTTTACGCAAATTCCGGTAAATGCGCCTAAGTGCCCAATGAGGCATTTTCAGCAAGATGGGCATATGGCGATGCAAAACCCTAAAGGACGTGTTAACTACGAGCCTAACTCATGGAGTGCAAGCGAAAATAATCCTCGCGAATGTCCAGCGCACGGATTTAAAAGCTCATCAGAGCAAATGAGTGGGGATAAGCTACGTTATCGTTCAGACACATTTAGTGATCATTACAGTCAAGCTCGTCAGTTTTACTTAAGCCAAACAGAGGTAGAGCAAGCGCATATACAATCTGCGTACGTGTTTGAGCTTTCTAAAGTCGAGCATGTACCAATACGAGAGCGTTTGGTATCGCATTTATTAAATATTGACGAAACCCTCGCAAACAAAGTTGCCAAAGGACTTGGCTTGCAAGAAATGCCAGACCCAGCTGAAGCTGCTATGCCAACACGTAAAGACTTGCCTGTATCAGATGCGTTAAGTATTTTAAAAAATGCGCCAAATACATTTAAAGGTCGCAAGTTAGGTATTTTAGTGAGTGACGGATTTGATGCAGACATTTTTGAATCGGTTGTAAATTCTCTTAAAAACGAAGGTGCTAACTTTGAAATTATTGCCCCACAAGTCGGTGGTGCTAAATGTAGTAAGGGTAAGCACTTTGAAGCCGATCAGGTTATTAATGGTGGTCCATCGGTTTTATACGATGCAGTACTTGTACTCACCACTGAAGAGGGAGCCGAAAAACTAGCTGCTATTGCAGAAGCTAAAGACTTTGTAAGTGATGCGTATGCACATATGAAATACATAGGTTTTACAAGTGAGGCTAAGCCATTATTTAAAGCCGCAGGGCTTGATAGCAAGGTTGATGATGGCTGGATTGATTTAGCTACCGTATCAGGTGAGGCATTTGTTAAAACGTTACGTAATTTACGTTTTTGGCAGCGCTAAGTATTTATGAGAACTATTTATTCTAAATATATTTTGAAGTAAGTTAATTTTCTCTTAAACTTAAAAGCCGCTGTATTGCTACAGCGGCTTTTAGTTTAGTGCTAATAAGCTTTAAATTTGTTGATCTATTAAGCTTCTTATTTCACTTAGCGTGGTTTCTTTAATTATTTTGCCATCTTCAAAAACTACTTCTAATAGTCCTTGTGCTTCTTCTTGCTCGGTTACGTCATCAAATAAAGTAAGTTCGCCGTTTACGCGTTCAACTTTTAAAAGTCCTTTTGCTGATTTTTTCTTTGAATCAGTTTTTGGGTCTTTAAATATAGCAACACGCTTACCATTTTTTACTATGCTCGTTGCTTTAACTGCTGAGCCGTGAGTATCACGTGTTACATATTGATAGCTATATGAACCCATACCTAAAACCACTTTTGATGCAAAACCCTTGTCCATAAGTCTTTGTAGAATTTGGCGTTGGCGCGTTAAAGTAATTGCATCGCCGTAAATAGCACCAATATGCTCATCAAGTAACTTATAACCTTTAGGTGTTGTTGTGCCACCAAATATGTCCCATAAGCATTCAATAAGCCCTTTAACTTCACATTCCATCAGTTCGATAGTGTTGTTGTCTTCAAACCCAAAATATTGACCGTTAAAGTAATACGCTTCATAGCCTTTATTAATAACTTCAGCTTCAGCTTCATTTTGAGTTGTAAATAATTCACTGTAATCTGATATAGGTGAAACATTATATCCGGTTAACATTTTAACAGGATCCCCTGAATCGGGGCGAATAACTAGCGTGCCATCACGTGCCATTATTTCGCTTTTTAACTGTGGTAAATAATCAGTTACTAGAGTCCAAAAATCCCAAGTATCAGAAACAACACTTAAAATACCTTTAGGTGACTGTTCTTGCATTAAATATTTAAAGAACTCAATTTCGCCTTCCAGTATCCAAGAACATGTAACCGAGTGCTCTGTTGCATCTACTGAGCAACCAACAAGTTCGTTATCTACATTTGCACCGTAATATTTTTCAGCAAATAAAACCGCAGTAATAACATCCGTACCAACAAGTCCCGATGCTAAGTGACCAAAGCCACTCATTGCCGCAGCATGTTTACCAAACATACCTCTAAAGCTAAAGTCATGACCTTGAAATGGTACAAAATCCATATCTAAGCCAGTTTTAATTGCAAATTCTTTAAATACTTTTAAATAAGCGACAGCCGTTGTAGTGCTTGTCTGAATTGGCCAGTTTTCACAGCTTAATACCGTTTCAATCATATTAGTTAGCCATTGAAAACCCGCTTTTGTATTCACTATAGTCACTGGCGGTACTAAGTAAGGAACTAATGTCCCCTCAGGCAATGCTTTTATTTTTAATGGTAAGTAACCTAAGTCATGTAAATCTTCTAAGTATTTCACATCAACAGTATAGCCAAGCATTGAGCTCATAATACGTTTATGGTTAGCAACAGCCGTTGCTTTATCTACTTTAAAAAACTCATCCCATTCTTCTTGAAGGTAACTTTTAATAAAGTATTGAAGACCAACAAACGCGACTTTATCGTTATTTTCTATGTTACTTAGTTTGCCACTACGAGAGGTATAATTTGCATATACCTCTGTTACGTCAGGGTGATAAGCGCGGCTATGAAATTCTTTATAAACGTCTTTTTGCATACTTGCAGCTGTAATAGTCATCGTGTTTTCCTTACATCTCAATTATTTGTAAACTAATGTTGTTACTATTTTTAAACTCATTAGCCGGTTTAAACGAATCTGTTGTGTAAATTTTATCAATTAGGCCTTCAAAAACATCAAGCCCTTTTGAAAAAATGCCATGAGTTATAAAAAGAGAAATTTCAACAGCGCCATTACTTTTTAGTACCTTGGCAAGTTCGATAAAGGTTCTGCCTCCATCACATATATCATCAGCAATAAGTACGCTTTTACCTTTAACATCGCCAATAATTTCTGTTTTTACTATTTCGCCTGTTTTTAAGTTTCTTACTTTTTGAGCTTGAATAACGTCAGGTACACCATTGAATTTTTCTGAAATTTTAATGGTTTTTTTACTCGCCCCAGCATCTGGAGAAATAAGAGTTAGTTCGCCTTTTGCTAAGCGCTGGCTTAGCTCTTCGCAGCGTGCAAGTAACGAAATTTGTTCAATATTGGTGACTCCATTAATTAAAGCAGGGGATACATCGCTATGCGCATCCCAAATAGTCACTTTTGAAAAGTTTAAGCTATTAATAAAGTTTGCCATAACAGCTGCGCCTAACGCTTCTCCTTCAACACATACTCGGTCTTGGCGTGCATAAGGAAAATAAGGAATAACAAGTTCGATAGGCGCACTTTCATTTGTTAATCTTTTTAAGGCATCGACAGCAATCATTAATCTAACCATTTTTGAAGAATTGGTTAGTCGTTCAAAAATCTCTATTTTGATAGAGTCTGAAAAAGTAGCCGTGTTAAACCTCACATGCTCTTCGCCACCAGAAAAAGTAAAGTGATCATAATCAACTAACGATTTATTACCTGATGAGTCATAACTAAATACTTTCATTTTTTGTCCTTTTAATGTTTGTGTCTTAGCGACACAATTAAATTACCAAATGTACTTATACTAATCAAGCTATTTTTTAAACTAAATCACTGAACTTATATATGTCTGTGATTGTACTGCGGCTTGAAATTGAAGTACGTTTAATTTATTGTGTCATTAAGACATTAACTTAACGGAAGTACGCTGTGACTGAACATTACGATATTACCGAATATAAAAATCCATTATTTACAGTTGATAGTGTACTGTTTACCGTTAAAAACGGTGCTTTAAAAGTACTCATGGTTAAGCGTGCGAGTGAACCATTTATAGGTCGATGGGGTTTGCCAGGTGGGTTTGTTGATGTAGATATTGACGATAGTGTAAGTATGACGGCGCTTAGAAAGCTTAAAGAAAAAACCAGTGTAGCGCCTCAATATTTAGAGCAGTTGCAAACATACTCTGGTATTAATCGAGATCCGAGAGGGTTTAGTGTCACTTTGGTGTACTTTGCATTAATTGCAGAGGCGCAAGTATCAACCCACATAGAAACGGTTGACGATGCAAAGTGGATAGATTTAGATGAAGTAAATAATTTGCCAGTGGCTTTTGATCATAAGTATATTATTGAGCAAGCTAAAGCGCGTTTAAAACAAAAAGCATTGTATTCAATGGCGCCGGTTTATTGTTTGCCAGAGCATTTTACCGTAGGGCAATTTAAGTCCGTAATTGAAACCATTATAGGTAAGCCTGTTCAGCGTAAAAGTATTATTAGACGCATTGAAGCTGCTGATATGTTTGAAACACTAGATGAAAAAGTTAAATCGGGCGGACGCTTAGCGCAGTTATACAAAGTAAAAGCCGGCGTTGATATTGTAAACTTTGAGCGTAATTTAAGTGTTTAATAAATTAAACAAACGCTCTTAAAGTAATCATAAGAGCGCTTTTTTACTTCAGGTAAGTGCTATTAAAGTAAGTTCTTAAGCTATTGGAGTTATTCAGAGCTATCGGCAGTAATAAAGCCTTTTAGAAACTCACTTAACGTTTTAGCCTCGTAAATGGCACTTTGTTCATCTGCGCCAAATGATATTACTTGTCCTGATGTACCTTTGGTATTTGGTGCAAAATCCAGTGCTATAAAGTTTCCACCTCCCAAATTAAAAAATGGTACCCAATAAGGAGTAACGTATATGGGTACGGTTTTTATATTACTTTCATTATCTGTGTCGAATAACTCTTCTTGAGTCCATTCATTATAAATAGACTGCCAGTCGCGCCATTCTTTTAAAATGCGTTGAATGCTCATAAATGCTGTATTTTCGACACCATTATGTAGTGTTAAAAACAATTTTAGTATAGCTGGGAATGCAAAGCCGGCTTCGTTTTCAAATTCAGCATAAATAGCATCGTTGTTTTTGGGCTCAATAACATTGAGGTTATTTTGTTTTACCAACGCTTTAAAATATTGTTCAATTAATTCAAAGTTATCAGATGCATTGAGCTGTATAAAAGGCGTTAAAAAGTCAGCTTTTTCTTTAGTTAACTTTTCAGCAATAAAGCTATTTGGAACTTGGCTACAAATAAACTCCCCCATACCTTTATGAGTAAGCTCTTTTTCGTTGTTAAAAAGGGAGCGACTTGAACTGCTATTACTTGTAAATGTATATACTTTAGGTGTTGATGCGTTTTTATTAATTGAGCTGAACCACTGATTAAATAGAGGCGTTGCTTCTATTTCCATGGTTAAAATTTCTTTGTCCTGTAAAAAAGCAATACCATACGCTTTTTCTGACGTTGTATCTGGGGTAATAATGAGTAACTTTAACGTACTCTTTGCTGTTAAATTTTGTATTTCTTTAAAAATAGCTTCTCTAAAAATACTCATACTGCCAAAGTTATCTAAATTTTCAAACTCTGGCAGTGTATTTATTTTTATTAAATCAAAGTGAAAATCACCCCACTTATTTTCTTTTAAATTTTCAGTGTAAGTTATGATGTTTTTCATTTTTCCTCTTTTTATGTAATCCATTGCGCTGATTTTTAGCAGCTTATCATTTTATTATACTTTATAAGAATAAACATGTAACACACTGTTTAATTTGCAATTTATTAACAGGTGTAATAGCTTGCTAGTAATTATTTACCTTAATTTTTATCTTAGAAAAGTATAATATGTTTATTAGTGAGTACTTGTTATTTTTAATTACAGGGTCGCTTACAGAGCATAATAAGTTAATACACCATTTTAATAAGGCGTTTCAATTTTGAGCAGTAAAAATGTACTTTCTTATTATCGTGATTGTTATAAAGAAGATAGCGCGGATTTAAATTTATGGAATTTAAATAAATTAAAAAAAGAAGACCGCCTTATTCTTGAGGGTCGTGATGATTTAGGTTCAGGCTTTTTACCGCGTCTTCCTATTCCCAAAGAATTTGCTGATCAAATGATGAAGCGCGTTGAGGTGTATCAACGAGAGCGAGTATTACTTTATGCTCGCTTTATATTCGTTGGTAACATAGAAGTTAAGGGCGAGATAAAGCAGGTTGTTTCGCCTATTTTATTTAATGAAGCCGTTATTGAAAAAGAGCAGGACGACTATTACTTCTCTTTAAATGAACATCACCCCGATATAAATGAATCATTAACAGAACTTTTAATGCCTGAGGTTAATAAGCTTGCAAATATTGATGAAACGACTGATATTCAGTCAGCTTATTTTTGGACATCGTTATTAAAAGAAAGCCCGTTAGGGCTCAATGTGCTTGAGCTTTTAAACTACCCTGAACTTGCTAATTATGACGAAATAAAAAAAGCCTTAAAAAATAAAGAGCCTACACTTTTACCTGCCTCGATGCTTATTTTTGTTGAGCGTTCAAGTAGCAGCCGTGGTGTGCTTCATGAATTAGAAGAAATCATAGAATCAAATAAACTGCCGCCTCCTATAAACGCTTTAATTGGGGCTGTGCAGCCCATCAACGAAAATAAAAAATTAAAGTATGAGTACTTGCCTGGTTTACTATCGGGTCCGCAAAAAAAAGTAATTTCGATTGCAGCAAATATCAATTTAGGATGTGTTTCTGGACCGCCAGGGACAGGAAAAAGTTACACCATTGCAGCTATTGCAGCAGAGCATATGGCGCGAGGAGAGTCGGTGCTTATTGTTGCAAACAATAACCCCGCACTTGATGTAATAGCCGATAAGCTCGATGAAAACTTTGGTTTAAGTGATGTGTCTATACGTGCTGGGCAAAAAGAATTTTTAAAAAAACTAAAAGACTATATTGCCGATTTATTAGCAGGGTACTTAGCGGATGAGCAAGATAACCCCGCGCTTATTGAGTCTAAACTAAACGAATTAAACACCTTATTAAATGAGCTAGAGCAACGTTTTAGTCAGTTTTGCCACCGAGCAATAATTAGAGGGAAAAGACTCAAAAATCTTGAAGAAAAAAATATTAAATGGCTTACACATTTATACATTAAATTTGCTCGTCGTGGTATTGGGCAATTAGCAAAGCAATGGTCTTCGTTAGATCAAATAAATGCTCAGCAACTTAAAAGAGAAACGCTGGCGAGTAGTTATTTAAATGCGTTAAAAAATAAAAACCTCAACACGTTAGTTGATACACAACGTAAATCGCTAAACGCATTTAACCAAGCTATTCGCAGTCGCACATCAAAAAGGCAGTTTGAGCTTTTTGATAATATAGAATATGGTCCTTTATTATCTGCTTTTCCGGTGTGGTTGGTTAGTTTAAATACGCTGTATAGAGTACTCCCGTTAAAAGCCGAAATGTTTGACTTAGTAATTATTGATGAAGCCACGCAATGTAATATCAGTAGTTGCTTACCCGCACTTTATCGCGCAAAAAGAGCGATGATTGTGGGCGACACTAAACAGTTAAGACATTATTCTTTTTTGGCAAAAAGTAAAGAATCTCAACTGATGTCTAAAAATAATGTGAGCCTTAGCGATGGCGGCATTATGAGTTATCGTGACAACTCTATTTTAGATTTAGCCTTAAATGCATTGAATAATAATAAACAGCTCGCATTTTTAGATGAGCATTTTAGAAGTAAGCCAGAGCTAATTCATTTTAGTAATGAGCATTTTTATCAATCAAAACTAAAAATAATGCAGCATAGACCCTGCACAAGCACGGGAAATTTACTTGTACAACGTGTAGATGGGATTAGAGATAGTGCGGGCATTAACCATCTTGAAGCAAGCAGTGTTATAAACGCGATTAAGTTACAAATTAGTGATGATAAAAGCACTGGAATAAACCATAGCATTGGCGTTGTATCGCCTTTTAGAAACCAAGCTGATTATATTGCCAAAGAAATAGAAGCTCATTTTAGTGATGCTGAAATAATAAAACACAAAATTAGAGCCGCTACTCCATTTGGTTTTCAAGGTGAAGAACGAGATATTATGCTTATCTCTTTTGCGGTTGATAATAATGCAAAAAGAGCCGCAGCTTATATAAATAAAGCGGATGTGTTTAATGTGTGCATTACACGGGCAAGACAAAAGCAATACGTATTTTTATCAATAGATGAAACGCAGTTGCCAGAGCATTATTTATTAAGGCGCTATTTAAGTTCAATAACGCAGTTTAAAGCAACTCATAATATTACATCGGAAATTGATGAGTTTCAGCAACGTGTTATTGATGAACTAACACAGTTAAAAATAGAAACGTGGGCTGGTTATACAATAGCTGGAACGGATGTTGATATTTTGTGCCGTCATAATGGTCAATATCTCGCAATTAATTTAATTGGTTTTCCTGGACCATGGGCTGACTTTTTTGAGCTCGATACCTATAAATTATTTAGCCGCGCTAATATAGAAATACTGCCAATTAGTTATGGATTATGGGTTGTTGATAAAAGTACATGTGTACAGCATATTGTTAGTAAGCTTAGTGTTTAAAAGTACTTTTAAACATCCTTCATTATATAAAAGGAGCTTTTATGTTTTTATCTATTTTTAAGCCAGAATATGGCTACTACGGCTTGTTTTTGATGAGTATTATAACTTTTCCCACTTTACTTATTTGGGCATATTTTATAAAAAAAGAGCATGAACGGACTAAGGGTTATGATATTGAAATTGATGCAAAAAATCATAACATGACGGTAGATGAGTTTATTGAAAAAGAATTAAAGGAAGAAATTAAACCTCTTAGTAATTTAAAACAGCTCGTAAATAATATTCATGAAAAATTACATGTCATTTTTATGGTTTTATTTTTTTGTATGCCTGTCATTATAGCTATCTATAGTTCTTCTATATTAATATTTGCAGATAGTTACTTTATTCATTTTCTTGTGTATGCAGCTATTTGGTTTGGATATGGGTATTTTTTAATGCCTTTTATTGAAGGGTTTGGTGAGGGGGCTATGGTATTTATACCTCACTATATTGCTTTCATAATTGTTTTTATTTTTAGTTCATTAATCGTCACAGTTAGATGGTTAATTGGTGTGTTGTGGTAATTAAAGCGTATTTTAGAGTGGGTTATATTCAATAAAAAGGCTCAGCTATTAATAGCTGAGCCTTTTTATTTAAGACGAATAAGACGATTAACCAAGGCTTATTGCGAGGTATTTTATTTCATCGCCACTTATTTGCGGTAAAAAGTAAATATCGTTGTATTTAAAATATTGTTTAGAATTAATGGTTACAGCCTCTGCCGATGAGGGCAGTGAGTCATAGGTTTCACCTAAACTATAATCATTAGCATTGCCTATTTTGATTGCTTTATTTAATTGTATATTTGGTGTGTCTACAACGGTGTAGCCATCGTTATCAGCAACGTAATACACGTTTTGATATGTATAATATGTAGTGTTGTGATGCCTTACACGTGAGTAATGCTTAGGTAGGGATCTTATACGCAACCCTCTTGGCGGTATTACTGAGCGGTAACCACTTTTAGCTTTACGATAATAAATTCCATCGTTAAAAGTAAAAGAAATACCATTAAATCTGATAGATGCACTATTACGCGGTAAGTGATTTATTAATCTACCTGGTCTGTAAGTAACAACTTTATGGTGATTACTTTTAACGTAAGCACGTTTACGATTTTCATATTTACGTTGCTCGCGTTTATCTTGCTTATACTCAATGCGTTTTTTCTTTTCGTGCCTGCGTTCATCACGCTTATATTCAACACGTTTTTCGTGCTTGCGTTCGTCACGTTTATGTTCAATACGTTTATCGTGATCGCGTTTATAGCTCTTGCTGTTTTCCTCGCTCGGCGCCCCAAGCGCCGAACCCGACACAGTGCCTATAACAAGCAGTGCGGGTAGTAAAAAAGTAAGTTTCATAGTATGCCTCGTTTATGTTGTTACATAACTAAGTTCAATACTAACGCCTTAAACTGAATGGTAACTGATATGTGCTAGTTTCAGAGACAGACCTTACAGCTTTTTACATTTTACTGACAGTTATTGACATACTTAGTTGTTTTTGACGATTTTACAGGGTAATTATATTCTTTGTAATGGGGTTTATTACGAGAGGTATTTTAATAATATTGCTATTAAATTATATACTTGGATTGTCTTGTTGCGCTTAGAAAACGTTATTTCTGTGCATTTTTAGATGGGGTAATACCAATAAAATAGAGTTTAAGTAGTGTAAAAAGCTAAGTTTGCGGCACGTTGTTTATTGCCGCAAACATGACTTTATATTTTAAAGTACGCATCTATCTTTTAATAAATTTAAGGCTTGGGTGGTACGTTATGGTATTAACTTTAACAAATGCTGTGTTATTAACGTTTCTTTTAACAACTTTAACGGGAACGTACTTGATTACCTTAGTTTGGTTAATTTTTTTCAGTTCTCGTTTTAGCTGAACCTTTTTATATTCTTGCTTTGTATATCTATCATGTGATGCTGCAAATGCAGAACTAGATAAAGTGCCAATAACTAATAGTGCCGGTAGTATAAATGTAAGTTTCATAATATTGCCTCGTTTGTGGTTAACATGGCTAGTATTGACGTTTGAAACTGAATGCCAACTGCATGTAAGAGCAATGCAGGGAGGCTTTACACCCTTTTACTTATCTTTACTATTCTTGACGCTAATACCAATCCGCAGTAATACTTAATCAATTTGAGAGATTAAATCTAACGTTAACTCGATTAAAAAATAACTGCTATACGGTTGCATAAATGCCGAAGGTAGAGCAATGCAAGAGCAATTATCGAGAACAATTAATAATAAAATTTTAGCAGTGTTATCAACACCGTTTTCTTACCTAAAAACAGGTAGCTTAATTAAGCTACCTGTTATAAAACCGTATTGGTTCTATACCAATTTTATATATCGTTTAGAGTTTAGGTTTACTACTTTTGATAAAACGGGTAATCGCTATAACCCACTTCAGTGCCGCCATACATGGTCGCTGCATCGGCTTCGTTAAACGTCCAATTATTCGCTATACGCTCTGGTAAATCAGGGTTAGCTATAAATGGGCGACCAAATGCAAATAAGTCACCGTAACCTTCACCTAAAATACGAATTGCCTTTTCTACTGTATATTTACCAGCATAAATAATGCGACCAGAGAATTCAGCTCTTACCGCTTTGTAAAACTGTTCTGGTAAATCAGGGGCGTTATCCCAATCAGCTTCCGCAATTGATAGATAAGCAATACCTGCTTTTTCAAGTATTTTTACAGCTTCTACATAAGTGTGGTGAGGGTCTGATTCTACAAGCCCTAAATACACTCTTGTTTCATCTGTACTTGCAAACAAAGGAGCAAAACGTACACCTAAACGATCGGCACCCACTACGCCACTCACAGCATCCACTATCTCTTTTAAAAAGCGCAGGCGATTAGTAAGTGTTCCACCGTATTGATCGTCACGATTATTAGTGTGCTCAGAAATAAACTGATTAACTAAATAGCCGTTAGCACAATGAAGCTCCACACCATCAAAGCCTGCTTCTAAAGCATTGCGTGCAGCTTGAGCATACATATTTACTAGCTCACCAACCTCAGCAGTGCTTAGGGCTCGGGGTTCACTTGGGTTAGCAAGCGAGCCCTCAGTAGGTGCGGTTTCAATAAAGACTTTTACATTGTCAGCAACAATATCTGAAGGGCCAACCGGTTTATCTGCATTTGGTTGTAACGACGTGTGTGATACACGACCTACATGCCAAAGCTGAGCAAAAATAACACCGCCTTTAGCGTGTACGGCTTTTGTTACTTTTTTCCAACCTTCAATTTGTGCTTGCGAGTGAATACCAGGGGTCCAAGCGTAGCCTTGACCTCGAGGTTCTATTTGCGTGCCTTCGGTAACCATAAAGCCAGCTGACGTGCGCTGCGCATAATATTCAGCCATTAATTCATTAGGAATATTACCCGGCTGAGTGCTGCGAGAGCGTGTTAGTGGTGGCATTACAATACGGTTTTTAAGCGTGAAAGGACCAAGTTCTACAGATGAAAATAACGTACTGGTATCTGAAATAGGATGATTCATTAAAACTCTCTCTTAAAGCAAACTTAGTGGCTTATTACCTCGCATTTAACGAGATAAAATATTGTGATGGGCTTAATCAGCAATTTGCTGCTTAAGCAATGTTGGTAAGGGTAGAGTTTTAAAGATACAATTTGAAACAACAGTTTTTTGTTTTAGATACAATTATGAATGGTATTAATAGGCTCGATATTAAACAGCTCAGAGTGCTTAACGCATTACTTGATTTAAAAAACCTTTCGCAAGTGGCTCGTAAAATGGGTTTAACTCAACAAGCAATTAGTGAGCAGTTACGAAAACTGCGCGATTTATTTGATGATCGTTTATTTATACGCCAAGGTAATAGTATGGTGCCGACCCCTAAAGCCCTCGCTATGCAGCAGCCTATTATTCATATATTAAAACAACTAGAAACCTTGCTAGAGCCAGAGTTATTTACACCACAAAGCTACAAAGGTGTATTTACTATTAGTGCGACCGATTATGCAACGCAGGCGTTATTGCCTCAGCTTTTTAATATAACCCGCCGCGAAGCACCAGGTTTAAAGCTTATAGTGCGCGACTTTGCATCCGACAACGTTAATCAACTTATAACCGCAGGCGAACTTGATTTACTTATAAGTTTTCCTGAGTTTATTCCTGACAACTTAGCGTATGTCACTTTGCTAGAAGAGCAGCACTTGTGTATTACAGGCTGTAAAAATGAGTTTGAAAATGAGCCCTTAACACTCTCGCAAATTGCAGCGCACCCACAGCTGGTAGTGTCGCCTTCGCGCGCTAATTTACGTGGATCACACGATCAATGGTTTGCAAATAAGGGTTTAAAGCGAAATATTGTTATGTCGGTACCGAGCTTTTCAGCAGTGCCCGACATTTTACATACAACCGATATGTTGGCGTTTTACCCATCAAGATTATTACCAAACAGCAAAGTTAAACAGCTTAAAACGCAGGCGCTACCACCTACATTTAAAGTAATAGCCGCATGGCATCCTCGTACTAATAACAGTCCAATTCATAAATGGTTGATAGAACAACTGCAAAACTTATAAAATTCTTAGAAATGCAACGAGATCTAAACGCTCTTGCTTAGTTAATTTTAATGGCTTTAGTAGTTTCGTTGTTTTAGGGAAATGTGGATCGTTCAACTGGGTTTTTCTGGGCTTAGGTCTTGCTCCACCATGGTTGTACATGTTTACTATACCCAGTAGATCATCAAAAAGCCCATTGTGCATCCAAGGAAATGTTTGTGTTAAACCTAGTAATGATGGGGTTCTAAATAACCCTATATCACTTGGGTTATTTGTAATATTAAAGCGTCCTTTATCTTCAAAGTGGCGACCGTAGTAATGAAGCCCTGTGCCATGAAATTGGTTGTCACTTAATAGCGCGCCATTATGGCAAGTCATACATTTTGCTTTGGTTCTAAATAAATGTAACCCGTTTAATTCACTATCTGATAAGTGTCTAACCGCTTTTTTTGGATTACTCTGAACCTCATTAATAAATGATTTAAAACGAGTATTAGGTGCAATGAGTGTTCGCTCAAAAGCTACGAGGGCTTCTGCCATTTGTGCCATGGAGAGCGTATTTGAATTAAAAGCACTTTTATTAAATGCCGTATAGCTTTTATCTTTATTGACTCGCATTAAAGCTTTTTGTGGATCTAAGTCCATTTCAATTGGGTTGCTAATGGGCATAAGTGCTTGTTGCTCAGCTGTTTTAGCGCGACCATCCCAAAAAAAACTTTGCCACTGATCTATACCAAAAATTGCAGGGGTATTGCGGGTGCCCACTTGATCATTTATACCGATTGCAGTGGCACGACCATCATGAAAACCCTTATCTCGTTCATGACAACTTGCGCAGCTTACGGTTTTATCGCGTGAAAGCTGTGTATCATGAAAAAGCTTATTGCCAAGTGCAACGTGCTCTGCCCGTGGAGTGGCTATTGGCAATAGCGAAAGAGGCTCAACTATACGCTCATCACTGGTTTGAATGGCAGGCCAATTTACTTGGCTCTTACTATACAAACCACGTAGCTCTGTGTTGCTGTATTGTTGAGCGTGCATACTAAGGGGGAGTAATAATGTTATTAAACCAAGTAGCTTAATCATATTTATAAGTTACTCCAAGCCAAAACATTCGACCAGGTTCAATGCCAGCGGCTCCTTCGTTTACATTGTAAGTACGGGCGTTTAAAAGGTTAGATACATCAGCGCGTATTTCTACGTTGTGTTTTTCACTAATTTTAGGATTATATCGTAAGCTTAAGCCGACCATAGTGCGGGCACGAATAACACGTTGCTCATAAACATCAACCAAAGTAGATGTAATAGGGCAACTAATACAGCTCTTGTCTAGCTCAACGCTTTCACTCGCGCCTGTGCTAACAGCTGTATCAAAGCTACCACTATAGGTAATGTTTAAGCCTGTACTAAGTGAATCAAGCCAGTCAACATTCCAACCCATAGCGCCGGTTACGGGAGTTCCAAAATTGGTGCGAATTTGAGATAACTGGTTAAGTGTAACAAGTTCACCTTCTTCTTTAGCATTAACGTAATAAACTAGCTCATCAAGAGGGGTGTTATTTGCGGTTGCATTGTAGCTGTCGTTTGACACTTTATTTTGCGCATATGAAGCATTTGCCCAGAATGAATGTGCTTTAAATTGTGCACTCCATGCAATCGAGTAACGCTCAGAGCTACCTGTACCGCTGTTTGTTATTTCAATATATTTGAAGCCATCTTCACTTGGCGTATCAGCAGTTGAGCGAGACAATTGTTGATGCTTTTTCCGTTTTACATACTTAAGTGAAAAGTTACCAATTTTTTCAAATGAGTGAGCTATACCAAAAGCTAACTCGTCATCAAAAGGTGTTTGCACATCGTTAAAACGATATTTAAATGCGCCAGTGTAATTAGAGGGTAACCAGCCTTGTAAGTAGCCGTTTTCGATAGGGCGGTATTCGTTATACGAAAAGTTTTGTTGCTCTTTTATTTTATAACCAATAATTCCTGAATCATAATAACGGTTTACGCCTGCGCTTATTATTGTACGTCCATCATTAAACACATCGTAACCAAGCGAAATACGCGGGGCTAAGTTATGATTTTTTAAAAAATCATCATAGTTATAGCGCATTCCTAAGTTAATATTTACATGACCAAGCGTTAAATGATCGGTGATATATAAAGCGCCACGGTTAAGTCCTACATTTATATATTCAGCAGGTGTAACTTTACGACCATTAAAATACTGTGCAGTACTTACAATGTTATCGCTATAAGCTGCAATATGTTCAGGGTTATTAAAATCAATACTCCCTCCCAATTGCTCGGTAAGTTGCTCTATAGAAATAGCAGATTCAAGCGATTGGCAATCAAGCGTGTAACCGCTGCAATTAAGTGGTGCACTGGCGCTTGACCAAATAATAGGAGAGTCGTATGTGTAACTATTTTGAAAACGTTCACGTTTCACTTCTTGGTGTATAAGCTCTATACCAGCTTTAATATTGTGCTCTACACTCAAAAATTTAAACGTATTAAAATCGAGAGTGTTTTTCCAACTCGTGGTCAATTGTGTGTTATCGAGCGCCCCATACCCACCTTGCTTGGAATAACGCGTATTAGATAATCCTTGGTCCGCAAATTCTCCCCATTGCTTTCCTTTTGCCTGCAACCAATTATAAAAGTGATCTTGGGACTCTCGACTGCTATCGCTTAAATTTACATTAAGGTTACTGTGCCATGTAGCAAAGCTTAAATTTTCTGTTAGCGATATTACGCCGCCCACTGCTCCACCTTCTAAGTGAAAGTTACTGTCTTTGGTATCAACAATAAAGTTATCAACTTCGTAAGGGGCGTACATTAAACTAATATCAAGCTGATCGACCCAGCCATTTTTGTATCCATATTTAACTAATGCATTAATATTTCGGCGACTTTGCGTTTTTGGTTGACCCAGTGAAAAATCACTAATGTCGCTGGTAAGGTAATTAACGCTTACCATAAGTCCGTGGCGTTCATTGAGTTGTTTATTGGCGCTCAATGAGTAACTTATTTTTTTAAACTCTGGGGCTTCTAGCGCTTCATCATCAACATTTCGTTGTCCAGACTCTTCATCAGCTTTAAGAAAATGGTATTCTCCCCAGCTACTTTGATTCCCACGCACACCAAAGCTAAAGCTGTCTTTTGCAAAAGCACTTTTGGTTTTAGCATCAACAATTCCACCTGAAAAACCACCAAATTCGGCTGGAATGTTATGGTCGTACACGGTTATTGATTCAACAATATCTGAATTTACATTCATGCTTTGCACACCGCCCGACACATCATTGCTGGTAGCTGTAACTCGTGTAGCACTGGCGGGATCAATACGGTTGTTGTAGTTCATGCCATCAATCGAAAACCCTGTTTGCCAAGGTTGCGCGCCAGAAATAGATATTTCGGGTGCGCTAATTTCAGCCAAGCTTTCAATACTAAAAGCGTCGTTACTGAGTTGTACTCCAGGGAGGAGGGCAATTAACTCATTTATATCCCCATTACCTTTAGCGGTCGAGGTTATAAAGTTACGGTCGAGGTATGAGCGACCAATTACTTCAGGCACTTCAATACCTATGTACTGACCTTTTACTTCTATGTGTTCTAAGGCTTCACAACGTTTTTTTTCTTCATTTTGTAAAGTACTGCATATGGGTTTTGACTGGTCGGTCTGCTCTTGCTCGTTCGCTGCATAAGCGTTTTGGGTAAGCAAAAGCAGACACGCTAAGGTGCTAGGTGTCTGCATTTAAATCTCTTAATTAATTACCAAGTGGAGTACTGTCTTCGCTATCAATAATGCCGTCATTGTCGGCATCTTGATCGGCTATTAAACCTGAGGCTGTTATGTCGTCTTCGCTTACATTTGGTAGGAAAAAGTTAGGAAGTCCGTCGTGATCGGTATCTACACTGGCAACTGCTTTTTCTCTAAAGTCATCACGGGCAGCTATTAAACTTGCCATTTCAGTATAAAGGTTGAGTTTATCTGCTGAGCCATTTACGCTATTTTCAATTAACGAAATTGCTTTAGCATTATCACCAAGAAGCACATGAGCAGAAACTAAGTCCATCATATTACTTTGTAATGCGGTGTCTGAAAGCGCAGTAATGCGTTCCTCTAAAGTATTAATTAACGTAGACGTTGGTGCTTTAAATCCTTGGTATTTAGCTTCATAGTCATTAATGTTTTGAGCATTAGCCCCCATAGATGACAACGCACTGTAAATAGTGAAATACCCAGTTTTAGGCGCTTCAATATCTAAAATATACTCTTTTAAAAGCTCAACTAGATCGGTTAATTGGTTGCTATCAAACTCTGAAATTAAAGGCGTAATTTCTTCAACCGATAAAGTAAATGTGTCTAATGCTTGTGTTGAATAACCCGCATCAATCATAAAACCAAGTGTTTCTAAGCGGTTCTCAAAGCGATCTTCAGGGGTTTCTAGTTCTGATATATGGTTAAGTAATTGCGTATATATAGCTGGGATACCATCTGTTGAGCCAGATCGAGTTAGCGTCATTATTACATTGCTATGAACTGAAATTTGGCTGCTAGATGAGAGTGTTTGTAGCTCACCGCTTTGTAGTTTTTCGAGCATAGTAATGCACTTTTCAGCTTGAACTTTTTCATCCATACCAACGCGACCGCTTATTTCAACAAAAGCAGAGCAGCCTCTAAAACCAGTAAGATACGTTGCATAACTCTCGGCTTGTATGTACTCATCTGAAATAAGTAAGTCACCGGCATAATTCATTACTTGTTGAGCTAAATCATTTCGATTAAATTGGCTCAAAATAAGTGCAGTACCAGGTAAGTTTGTAGTATCGGTTAACCCCTGAAATAGCACGTTATATTCATCTTTATCTTTAAAAGGTTGAGCAACTTCATCGAGTACTGTTGTTGCATCTTCGCCTGCTAATAAACGCTGCGCCACAATAAATGAAACCATTGAGCGTTGTGCAAATGATTGCTCCCACTCAGATGTAATTAGTTCATATGCAGGGTTTTGAGTTGTGTCGTACAGCGCCTCGATAAGTGTAGCCAAATTACTTAGTGCATACGGGTAGTAGCTAAGAGTTGCTTGTGAATAAGGTGAGGCAGCATAATTATAATTACTATCGAAATTAGTAATACCATAAAGAGCGAGTGCTTTATTAGTATATTCACGTGCAAGTTCTAACTGATTAGTTTGTAATAAAAACTCTGCCGACCATGCTAAATATAATATACGAGAGCGGTGAGTTGGCTCTCCTTTATAATCACCATTTTTTGCTATTACGTAGCCTGTTTTATTACTTAATTGAGCGAACGATTTAGCGAATAACTTTGCAGTTTCTAAGTTTTCAGCAGTGGGTGTCGCTGCATATGATTCAAGAGTTGAGCTTGCAGCACTTGAAAATGCAGTAATAAAGTACCCAAATGTAGTTGTAAACTCATCCTGTGCTGCGTTTAATGCATAGCCTTCAATTTGTTCAATTAAGCTAGTTGCTTGCGACAGTTGTAATGCATCTAAATAGTCTCGTGTAATAGTTAACAACCAAGATGCATCATTTCTGTCTATATTATCCAATCCTTTTTCAGCAAGGTATTGGTTATAAGATGTTAAAGCTAGCTCTCTATATTCTATAGCTTGCTCAGAGCGATTAATCGTATCCAGTGCACTGGCTACTTTTAAAAGCCCATCGGCATAGGCTGTTTGTTCATTAATCAGCGCTAAATACTCTTGTGCGGTAGTTAAAAAACCAGCGCGCGCATAAGCTGCAGCTTGAGTTTGATAAATACTATAACGAGATAGTTCATCGTTAATATTTTCTGTTATTAAATCGGCTTGTTTTAAATGAGACTTATCTGAGCTGTAGTAGTAGTTACGTTTGTCTTCATTTGTTACATAAGAGGGGCTAAGTGAAATAGTCGCAGTTAATGGCTCACTTATAATGCCGTCGGTATAACTAACGGTAAATTCATCATTTTGCGTAGTGAGTGTTTGTGCCTCATAGCTAAATTCACCAGTTTCACTATTTATAGATATTACACCACTACTTGGCGGTGTAAGTAGCGTAATGCTCACGGCATCACCATCAACATCACTAGTATTTATTTTACCTACACTTGTTGTTGAGGTAGTAAATGTAACATTAGTTGTTGAAATAGTAGGTTCATCATTAATGTTTTCAATAATAAAACGTACAACAACATCAGCGCTTAAACTGCCGTCACTTGCTGAAATAGTCGTGCTATCTTCACCAAAAAAATCAGCGTGTGGTGTGTAAGTAAATTCACCGTTAGCCTCTAATGTAATAATGCCGTTACTTGGCGATTGCGCCAAAGTATAACTAAGCGGGTCGTCGTCAGTGGCTGAAACCTGTCCTGAAAAAGCGGTATCTTCGTTAAGCGTAAAACTTAAATTTGATTGGGTAAATAATGGTGCACTGTTGCCCGAGCCGCTTCCACAACCTGCTAAAGCGAGTGCGCATAAAATAGGGGTAAATTTAATAAGTCTGTTCATTATTGTTAATATTAGAAGTTAATAATGTTGCGAATGATAACGCATATCAATTGTGTTTCACAGTTCGAAGTCGGTATTTATGTTAAAAATAAGAATGTTACCTTTAACTAATCAAGGGTTTAAAAAACAAAGAGACGTTAAAGTAGAAAGGTGTATAGCTAATGTAAATATTTTAAGTTCAGCTAAAAAGTACTCATATACTTAACTAATGAAAGCTTTTCTCATTATTAAATGTAGGAGCTGAACAAAATTACCACCTATAAAATAGCTTAAAATATGAGTTTGCATCGACTTAGTATTTTTAATAAATTTATTAATCAAAATTAAATAGGTTAATGCCATTTAACCTCTCCTTAACCCTCGACCGAATAAGCTATGTGCAATGGTATGAATTAGGCATAGTTAAATGGTTTATTTTAAAAAGCACTCAACCGGTTTGTTACTTGCACTTAGTTGCACGCTTGCTGCATGCAGTAGTCAGCCAAGCTATCAAGGTAATAGTACTGAGCAGTCGCTAAAGCAACATGCAAACTGGCAGTACACACAAAGTAACGCACAGCAAGTAAATTACATTACCGATTTGGTGGATATTGAAGGGCTTGATTCGCTTATTGAGCAAGCTGTTACTAATAATCCATCGTTTAATCAAGTGCATGTTGCATTAAAACTAGCTTATGCGCAGCGTGATGTAACCGCTGCAAGTCAGTGGTTTAGTGTAGATGCAGGATTTGACGCGCAGCGCAGTGAGACCGAAGGCACGCAATATAGCTCATCAGTAGGTATAAGTTGGGAAGCCGATATATGGCAAAAAATTGCTGACAACGTAGCCGCGCAAGATATGACTATTGCCAGTAACCAAGCTACTTATCAAGGTGCTAAAGACACATTAGTAGCGAGTGTTATTCGTACTTATTTAAATATTATTTTGCAGCAAAATTTACTCGATATAGAGCAACAACGTTTAGTTGTTTTACAAAATAATGAGCAAAGTATTGTAGAGCGCTACCAATATGGGTTAGGTGATTTAGAAGCGCTTGATACCGCCCGTACTAGCACGGCATCTACTCGCGCAACCATTGCCGATTACGAAGAAAAAATAGCAAAAGCAAAGCGTGCTTTAATGCTAATTGTAGGCACTGATAAACTTCAAAACCTGCCAAGTACATTAACACTGCCAAGCGTTATTGAGCCATTAAGTACATTACCAGAGCAAGATTTGGCACGCCGACCTGACTTACAAAGTGCCTATTACAACATTCAGGCAAAGCATTACTTGGTTGATGTATCGTACAAAGAGCTACTACCGAGTATTTCGCTTTCGGCATCACTGAGTGATTTAGCAAGCACGCCAAGCCAAGCATTATTAACTAGCCCTGTGTGGAGTTTATTGGGTAGTTTAAGTGCCCCTTTATTTGAAGGTGGAGCACTGCGTGCGCAAGTTGATATTGCAAAATTAAATGCCGAGCAAGCGTTTTGGGAATACCAAGATACGCTACTAAGTGCGGTAAACGAAGTTGAAAATGCACTCGGGCAGGAGCAATCATTAACTGAGCAACAACTGCAAATTAGCAATGCACTTGCCAGCGCTCAACGCAGCTTTAGTAACTATCAAAGTAAGTATCAACAAGGTTTGGTTGATATTTTAGATTTGCTAACAGTGCAACAAAAAGTATACGACCTGCAAGCTCAGCTTAGCCAAATAAACTACACCATTTTAACTAACCGCATAGATTTAGGCCTCGCTTTGGGCCTTGGAGTATCGTCATGAAAATTTCGCCAACACCGGTTGTTGTAACGCTTGTTGCTATTGTTTGTATAGGACTTGCTATTATGTATAACGGTCAAAAAATGGCTGAACAAGCAAATAGCCCACAACCTGCCGCTATTAAAGCTATTGCCCCAAATGTATCGGTAATTAATGCAGCTCCGAGCACTTATCAGGCTTATGTTAGTGGGCATGGTGAAGCTAAAGCGCATTGGTCACTTAGCTTAAAAGCGCAAGTTAAAGGCGAAGTAACCAGTATGAGCGAGCAATTTGCGACCGGTAACTTAATAACTAAAGGGCCAGTGCTTGCAAAAATTGATGACACCGAATACTTACAGGCCCTAGCTAGCGCAAAAGCAACATTGGCTGATGCAAAACTAGCACTGCAAGAAGAACAAGATTTAGGTGAGCAGGCAAAACGTGAATGGGATCGCTCAGGCGTTACGCAAGCACCAAGCTCGCCGCTTGTATTTAGAACGCTGCAATTAGAAGCCGCGCAAGCTACGCTCGATAAAGCACAATATGCACTTAAAACCGCACTGCGTGATGTAAATAACACCCAGTTAAGTGCACCATTTGACGCTGTTATTTTATCGCGCGATATAGATTTAGGTACTTATGTAGGTATTGGCGATACGCTTGCCACGCTAAACAGTACCGACAAAATAGAAATAACCGTGCCGCTTTCATTAAGCCAGTGGCAAAACCTAGCAAATAATAAATCAGGCGAGGTTATTTTAACTGATGTAACCACCAATACTAAATGGAATGGTTACATTGCACGTTTTGAGCAACACCTTGATGACAGTTCGCGTCAACGCAGTGTAATTGTTGCCTTAGATAAACCGTTTGAGCAAGCAACGCCGTTACTGCCTGGCACATTTTTAGCGGTAGAAATTGCCGGTAAGCAGTTAAGTAACGTAATAAAACTACCTGCTTCTGCGGTATCTCAAGATGGTTCAATTTGGTACGTAAATGATCAAAACAACTTAGTAAGCATACAAGCCAATAAAGTATTTGAGCGTGGTGATTACGTATATATTTCGCCAGTTGCAGAGCAAAGTGCTTTAAAAGTAGTAACGCGCCCATTAGTAAGTTACCTAAGCGATATGAAAGTAAATCCAATTGTTGAGGAGATACAATAATGAGCCCTTATCAAGCACCTCAATCACCCAGTAATAATAACCCGCTGCACGGTATTATTAACTGGTTTGCAAATAACTCTGTTGCCGCTAACTTATTGTTAGTTAGTGTGATTGTAATGGGGGTTATGTCGCTTTCGACTTTACGTAAAGAGGCATTTCCGAGTTTAGAGCCGGATATTATTTCGGTGTCGGTGGTTTACGACAGTGGCGATGCATTGCAAGCCGAAGAAGGAATAGCGTTAAAAATTGAAGAAGCGCTCGAAACCGTATCAGGTATTAAACGTATTACCTCTACATCCGATGCTAGCGGCAGCCATGTAAGCATTGAAAAAAGTACTGATTACTCACTCGATGAGTTACTTGTTGACGTTAAAAACCAAGTTGACGCTATTAATAACTTTCCGGCAGATGCTGAGCAACCTGTTATTGATAAAGCCCGTAGGCAAGATCATGCATTAACGCTGCAACTTTTTGGGGATGCCGATCGCCATACATTACAAAACCTGGGCGAAAAACTTAAAGCCGATTTATTAGCGCAATCAGGTATTAGCGACGTAGCGCAGTCGGGTGTGATTGACCCGATGATGTCCATAGAAATCGACGAAGGTAAACTCCAAGCCTATGGCTTAACTATTAGCGATATAAGCGAGGTCATTAATAATGAGTCATCAAGCCCGCTTTCGACTAGTTTACGCGATAGTAGTAAAATTATACGCTTAAAAGCCGCTGACCAAGCTTACTGGCAGCGCGACTTTGCCAATATTGTATTGCTAACAACCGCATCAGGCACACAAATTAAGTTAGGCGATGTAGCAACCGTTACCGACTCATTTGCCGAAGATAGCAACTCATTAAGCCGTTATAACCAACAAAATGCCGTAGGCGTTGAAATTTTAATGGGCGATAACAGCGATATAACTACCATTGTTGAGCAAGCTAATAGCGTAATAGATAAATGGCACGAAAGCGGTTTATTACCTCAAAACGTAGAGCTTGAAAGCTGGCACGACAAAAGCACCATGATCACCGATCGTTTATCGCTACTTACTAAAAATGCCGTGACCGGTATTATTATGGTGTTTGTAATACTTGCCATATTTTTAAACGTACGCGTAGCGCTGTGGGTGGCTGGTGGCTTGCCGTTTGTATTTTTTGGTACGCTTTATTTTATGACCGATGGCTACACCGCACTGACCATAAACGAAATGACCACCTTTGGCTTTATTATGGCGCTGGGTATAGTGGTAGACGATGCCGTTGTTGTAGGCGAGAGTATTTACACCACACGTAAAAAACATGGCGATACATTAAATAATACAGTTTTAGGCACCATGAAGGTTGCTGTGCCAACAATATTTGGGGTGTTAACCACGGTGGCTGCGTTTGTGGCGCTTTCGAATGTATCAGGTAACTTAGGTAAAATTTACTCTCAATTTGCTACCGTAGTAACTATTTGTTTACTGCTTTCAGTTGTTGAATCAAAACTTATTTTACCATCGCATTTAGCCCACATTAGTACTAAACGCCAAGTTAAAAAAGGCTTAGGGGGTCTGTGGTCAAAAATACAACATGGTGCTGATAGTGGCTTAAGCTGGTTTAGCAAAAACATTTACTGCAAGGTTATTGAATTTTCACTGCGCTTTAGATACGCCGTAGTGGCTGCGTTTATCGCCTTTTTTATACTGGTTATTGGCATGCCAATGACAGGCACAGTTAAAGTTGGTTTTTTCCCAAGTATTGCAGGCGACACCGTAACAGCCAATTTAGTTATGCAAAACGACGCAGCCTATGGGCAAACAAACACAAATTTACTAACGCTAGAGCAAAGTGCATTACAAGCTGAGCAAAACTTAATGACTAAGTTGAGCTCTGACAAAAGCGAAATAACCAGCCTTCAAGTTGTTAGCAGTAGCGACACCAGCGGTGAAGTAAGTGTTGAGCTATTAAACGAAGGCGCTTTTACAGCAAGCGAATTTGCTCAAGAGTGGCAGCGCGTAGCAGGTAGCCTTGAGGGCAGTAAAAAATTACAAATATTAGCCACGCGTAAAATGGTCGATAACTTTAAAGTTGAGCTTAAAGCGTGGGACGACGAAACCGTAATGGCGGCGGGCGCACTATTTAAGGAGCGCTTACAAAATACCGCAGGCGTTAACGGAATAGACGACAACTTAAACCCAGGTCAGCCACAGCTTAAATTTACCCTAAATGCACAAGGGCGTGCACTTGGCATGGATACAGCCAGTTTATCAAAGCAAGTACTTCAAGCCTTTGGTGGTGCAGTTGTACAACGCTACCAACGTAATAAAGACGAAGTTAAAGTGCGTGTACGCTACCCAGAAGATGCTCGTAAAACACCTGCCGATATAATGCAGTCGCGTATTCGCCTGCCTGATGGCACCGTTGTACCGCTAGTAAACGTAGCCACAGTAAGCAGTGAATATCAGCAAGATGAAATAACCCGCATTGATGGACTACGTGCAATTTATTTAAGCGCACAAGTAGATAAAAACGTGATTGCTCCAAACGAGTTAGTTGCTAATTTAAAGCGCGACTTAATTCCTGAGTTAACACAGCAATTTCCTAACTTAAGTGTGTATTTTGCAGGAGAGGCAGAGCAACAAAGCGAAACCACCAGCTCAATGAGTACTATGTTTGTAGCGGCTTTATTAGTTATTTACGTGTTGCTGGCTATTCCGCTTAAATCGTACATTCAACCAGTACTAATCATGGTGGCAATTCCGTTTGGCATTGTGGGCGCTATTTTAGGACATTGGTGGAACGACTTAACCATTAGTATATTGTCATTAAATGGTATTTTGGCGCTCAGTGGCGTAGTTGTAAACGACAGCCTATTACTTGTTTCACGCTTTAACGAACTAGTAAAAGAAGAGGGCATGAGCACACACGATGCCATAGTTGAGTCGTGTACGAGTCGTTTGCGTGCGGTATTACTTACCTCAATTACAACTTACGCAGGCTTAGTGCCGCTACTTAGCGAAACCTCAATGCAGGCACAGTTTTTAATTCCTGCTGCGGCATCACTTGGCTACGGTATTTTGTTTGCTACGGTTATTACCTTAATACTTATACCGGCATTATTGATGATTCAAACCGATGCTAAACGTGGTATTGATGCTGTGCTAAAATCGCTAGGTGCTAAAAATAAAACGCAGGAAACAGCCTCTTAATGATAAACGTACTACTGGTTGAAGACGACATAGATTTGGCAACCACCATTGTTGATTATCTCGAAATTGAGTCAATAGAGTGTGACCATGCAAGCAATGGCGTAATGGGTTTAAATTTAATAGAACGTAATCAATATCAAATGATTATATTAGATGTAAATATGCCAAAAATGGACGGTTTAACCATGTGTAAAACATTGCGTGAGCAAGGCATTGATATACCAGTATTAATGCTGACAGCGCGCGATAGCCTTGACAATAAGCTTGAGGGGTTTGCAGCCGGTAGTGACGACTATTTAGTAAAACCATTTGCTATGAAAGAGCTAGTAGCGCGGGTTCAAGTATTGGCAAAGCGTAAAAGTGGAGAGGTAAAGCGACTTACATTTGCTAACTTAACACTTAATTTAACCGCGCATACAGCAACAGTGGCAGAGCACAGTTTAAAGTTATCACCCATTACTTTTAAGTTATTAGAAGTGCTTGTACGAGAGCAGCAAAAACCGGTAACCCGACAGGTAATTATGCAAGCAATATGGGGCGACGATCAGCCAGACAGCAATAGCTTAAAAGTGCATATTCATCATTTGCGTAAACAGCTAGAGCAAGCGCATTGCCAAGCCGTACTAGAAACAATACCCAGTGTAGGGTTTGCGCTAAAATTAAAAAATGAGATACAAGCATGAAAATTAGACCCAGCCTGAGGTTGTATTTTTTTGCCACCATGGTGCTTTTAAGTTCATTAATGGCAATTGGCTTTTCGTTTTTAAGTGTTAATTATTTTATTGATGGCTTAGACCGAGGGTTAAACGGAGTTATGTTTGAGCTTTCGCAAACCACTGAGATTGAAGATGGGCAGCCAAAAAATATTGTTGGATTTAATGTGGCGAGCCGTTGGGAAGACATGCCAGAAATAATACAGCAAAAATTTGAAGTAGCGCCAAATGAAGCCGGTGTACTACAAAAAGTGAAAGATAATACCTCGTTGTTTACTATGCCTGCAGACTTGTTTTTTGTTGTTTACTATCAAAACCCAAATGGCGAGGCGCGTTATATATCGCGCATTATGCTTGAAAAAAATCGCCCTAAAAGAATGGGAAGTGTAAAACCAATACACCGCATGACATTGATAGCCATTACTGGTTTTGCAGCCATTGCCTTATTTACCTTCTTTTTGTTTATGGTAATGAAAAAAATAGCTAAGCCAGTAGAGTCACTACGTGGTTGGGCTAAGTCGTTAAATCAAAATAATTTACAAAACACGCCGCCCGACTTTACCTATAACGAACTAAATACCTTGGCAACGTTAATACGCAGTAGCTTGCTTTCTGCTCACGACAGCCTTGAGCGAGAACAGCGCTTTTTAAGTTATGCGAGCCACGAGTTACGTACACCAATTTCGGTTATTCGCAGCAACGTTGAATTACTTAACCGCTTAAGCGAAAAAGCACCTTTAAGCGATAAACAACACCTTACACTGCAGCGAATAGAGCGCGCAGGTTTAACCATGAGCGATTTAACCGAGACGTTATTGTGGCTTAGCAGAAATGACGACCAGCAAAGTGCACCAGAGCCTGTAAACCTAGCCGAAAAAATAACGACCTTAGGTAACGAACTCGATTATTTACTCAATTCAAAACAAGTTGATGTACTTATAAATACCGATAACCAAAATACGACTATAAATACCGAAGTCACCGCATGCCACATTGTGCTTACTAACTTAATACGTAATGCATATCAGCATACGCAACAAGGGAAAGTGCGAATTACTCAGCAGGGCAGCCGTGTAATTATAGTAAATAGCAGCGAACAAACTGATACGCCACACACTGCTAATAACACAAACAAGCCTGCCAATATTGGCTACGGTTTAGGGTTGGAGTTAAGCGAAAAAATAATAAAACGACACGGTTGGGTATACGAAGTAAACGACATGCCTGGGCGTTATGAAGTGGTGGTCGATTTTAGTTAATACGCTTTTTTTAATACTTAGAATACTTAGATTTAAAATATAAAACCGCGCTAAGGCACTTTTAAAAAAGCTTTAGCGCGGTTTTTTATATTCAAAAATATTTAATTTAACGCTGAGAATATAGAAACTTAGTGATTTATTTAGCAAAGTATCTGTTAACGAGCCTTACAATGCCAATGATCATCGTGTTTAGTGCAGGCTTGTTTTGTGGGCTTGGCTTTTACGATCACAATGTTTGGAGAGTTGTGCTCAGTTACTAAAACAGGCGTAACTACTTTGACTGCTTTTTTATGTGGTTTATGCGCACTGGGACCATGTTGATATACAGTGCAGCCGCTCATAATAAGCGCGGTCGTCATTACTAAAACTACTTTTAAAGATAAGTTCATGTTTATTAGTCCTATATAGCTTAATACAAAGCCTAGGATAAACTTTTTTTTGTATAGTGCTGTAAGCAAACGTAAGGATATTGTAAAGGTGGTTTATATGGCTTTTGACGTCTATTTAACTAATTAATAAGTACATTGGTACTGCGTTAAATACGCCAATACCAATGCTTATAATATTGAGTTTAGAGCTCAGAGCTTAGTCCACTGAGTTCAAACTTATAAATCGCTGCGCCAACCCATACCAGACTCTTCCATTAAACGCTCGTACACGCCTTCTATGTTAAGCGGTAACCATGCATCAAACTGTTTAAAGTCACTAAATTGGTCTAACTTTACATTTTGTTTAATTTCGTCAAGCGTATTACCGGCTAAAACGCCTGCTGTTACTTGGCTATATAAAAGCTCTAAATAACTTAAGTAACGCGCTACATCAGCCTTGCTGCCAATATCGGCATGTCCGCCTACAAAAGTATCAAAGTCATATTTGAGTACCGCTTGGGTTGAGTTAATCATGCCTTGAATATCGTAACTCCACAGCTTTTGCCACGGCATTCTGCCAATAACAATCCAATCAACTACAAACAATGTTTTTTGCTTTTCGAATAATATACTAACCGAACCACGACCATCGTTTGGACCATGGTAGTTAAGTTTTACTGTGGAATCACCAAGGGTAAGTAGTAGCTCATCATCAAAAGTAAGGCTGGGCGTTACTGTTTTCATTTGTGTGTTTTTAATATCTTGCGCAGCGAGTTTATGCGCTACAAACGTGGTGTGCGGGCTTTTAAATACCTCGGCGCCGTAAATATGATCGCTGTGATTATGGCTATAAATTACATACTTTACCGGTACGTTAAAGCGGGTTTTAATTTGCTCGTTTAACCAGGTGGCGGCTTTTTTATTAAGCGGGTCGGTAACAACTGCGCCCTCAGGAGTGATTAAAAATACTGAGCGGTGTCTGTCGTCTATAAAGCGGTGTAAGCCGTCCCCTAAGTCTTCTATTTCATAGGCTTGTGTGGCAAAGCCTATAAATAATAGGGCTGTAGTTAATAGTTTTTGTAGCAAGCGGGGCATACACCATTCCTTTTTAAATTGATTAAATTAATAACGCTATTAAAAGAAGAAAGTACAAAGCCGTAAAAAATTTCAGCTGTTGGTTAAATTAAAACTTAAAACTTAAAACTTAAAACTTAAAACTTAAAACTTAAAACTAAACCTAAACCTAAACTTAAGTAAAAGGATCAAATATGAGGATGAAATAAAAAGCCATTATAAAAATGGCTTTAGATAGGTTGGTTGGGTTTATCTTTGTGTTAGTTGTTGGTTTATTTCTTCAAAGATACTGGCATCATCTATGGTTGAAGGTATTTGTAGCTCTTCGCCATCAACTAGTTGACGTAAATTTTTACGCAGTATTTTACCCGAGCGGGTTTTGGGCAACCTCTCTACGCTAACTATATTTTTAAGGCACGCAATAGCGCCAATTTGATTACGAACACTTAAAACAAGCGCTTGTTCTACGTCGGTACTTGAGCCCATAAAATCATTTTTAAGCACGATCATTCCCATAGGGAGTTGCCCTTTTAGAGGATCGTTCACGCCAAAAACAGCGCATTCGGCAACAGCAGGGTGCGCGGCTACTATCTCTTCCATTTCGCCAGTAGAAAGCCTATGTCCTGCTACATTTATAACGTCGTCGGTTCTGCCCATAATAAATAGGTAGCCGTCTTCATCAATATAACCACCATCGCCAGATAAATAATAACCTTCGTATTCATTTAGGTAGCTTGCTTTAAAGCGCGTGGTATCCTGCCAAATTGTTGGTAGGCAACCTGGTGGAAGTGGCAGTTTAATTACCACGGCGCCTTGCTCGTTAGCTGCGCATTCATTGCCATCCATATCTAATATTCGCACGTCAAAACCTGGAGTAGGCACGGTAGAGCTGCCAGGTTTTGTTGCTAAGTACTCAAGCCCTACAGGGTTACAAGCAATAGCCCAGCCGGTTTCTGTTTGCCACCAATGATCGAGCACTGGCAGTTTGGTTTTTTCTTTAAGCCACTCGTAAGTGGGAGGGTCTAACCGCTCGCCGGCTAAAAACAAACGTTTTAAGCTAGAGGTATCGTATTGATTAAAACCATCGGCATTTGGGTCTTCTTTTTTAATTGCTCTAAAGGCGGTGGGGGCACTAAATAATGCATTTACTTTATACTCTTCAACCACGCGCCAAAATGCACTAGCATCGGGCGTTTTTACGGGCTTTCCTTCATATAATACGGTAGCGCAGCGATACATTAGCGGCGCGTAAACTATATAAGAATGCCCAACTACCCAACCAATGTCAGACGCTGCCCAAAATACGTCGCCGGGCTTCATACCATAAACGGTTGCCATGCTGTATTGCATTGCCACTGCATGACCGCCATTTTCGCGCACTACGCCTTTGGGTGTACCCGTTGTGCCTGAGGTATATAAAATATAAAGCGGATCATCTCCATTTACAGGCACCGGATCTGCGCTTGCAGCCGTTTGCATTGCCTGAGTCCAATCTATGTCTCGTTTAGGCTTAAGTGTGGCGATGGCTTGCGGGCGCTGAAAAATAACGCAGTGTTCTACTTTGTGCGCAGCTAAGTCTATTGCGTTATCAATGAGTGGCTTGTATTCAATAACGCTGTTTACTTCAACACCACATGAGGCGCTAAGTATAAGTTTGGGCTTGGCATCATCAATGCGTACAGCCAGCTCGTGCGCAGCAAACCCACCAAATACTACAGAATGAATCGCCCCTAAGCGAGCGCACGCCAGCATACCAATAACCGCTTGTGGGATCATTGGCATATAAATTACAACACGGTCGCCTTTTCTAACACCTAATGACTGCATAACACCTGCAAATTTAGCCACTTCTTGTTGTAATTGTAAGTAGCTATAAGTTTGCTTTGTATTGGTAACAGGGGAGTCATAAATTAGTGCCGTTTGCTCGCCAAATCCGGCAATAACGTGTTGGTCTAGCGCTAAAAAACTAGTATTTAATTGCCCGTCGCTAAACCAATGGTAAAGCCCGTCGTCGTCTTGTGTGTATGCTTGCTTTGGTGTTTTATACCATGGAATATTTTTACTTTGTTCAAGCCAAAACTGTGTGGGGTTTTGCTTAAATGTATTATATTGCTGTTGATACTCGCCTGACATGTAAGGCTCCTAAAACTAAATTTGTGTGTGAGAGACCTTACAAAATGTAGGCTCTTTTTAACAGGCAGGCTATTCGACCTTGGTCGGCTAAAAGTTAATCAATACACTGGTTTTAAAAATACAAAATTGACAATACAAAGCGTGTGGTTCAGCATGGCGGGCAGTAAAAATAAGAGAAAACACGATATGAGTAACTTAGTAAGAGTAGGGGTTGCGGTTATCATAAAGCATCAAAACACAATTTTACTAGGTGAGCGTATTGGCGCGCACGGTGCTAATACATGGGCAACACCTGGTGGGCATTTAGAGTTTGGTGAAAGTGTTGAGCAATGTGCAATACGAGAAGTGTTTGAAGAAACAGGTTTAAAGGTAAGTAAAATTACTAAGCTTGATTTTACCAATGATATTTTTACAGCAGAGAACAAACACTATATTACGTTGTATGTAAAAGCTGATTTTGAAGGCGGGGAGCCTGAGCTTAAAGAGCCTAATAAATGTTTAAAGTGGCGCTGGTGCGATATTAATAATCTACCAACGCCACTGTTTACATCACTAAAAAATTACTTATCTGAGGCTGTCTAGCCTAATAAGTTATTTTGTTGGCGGTGTCGCTGGGCTTAACTCCAGTTTACTAAAGCTTACTTGAGCGTAATCGCCATTTTGTTTATCTGTAGTCCAATCGCCAGTACCTAAACAACCTGGGTACCAAATACCTTTCGCGCTTTTAGTACTACATTGGTTATAAGCGCCTGCTTTAAAGTAATGCCAATCTGCAGCGTAACCATGTGGATGATCTTTTTCGTCCACTTTGCCATAAGCATCTACGTTATTACCTAAGTTAATAGAGTAGTTAACGTCTTCTTTGCCTTGTGCGCTAAATGTAAGGTGCATAACATTTTTATACACATTTACCGTGTAGCTAAATTCTTCACCTAGTGCAATACCTGCACCGCCTGGCTCGTTAGGGTTTTCCCATGTATTACCCCAAACTGGGTAAGTAATATCTGTACGGTCAGGATTGGTTTTAGCTAAGTTACGTTCGTAGTTCCAAAAAACTGAGCCTGTTTTATGCCCTGGCCATTTTTTGTAATATATTTTAAGTGGCTCATTACCCCAACCAAATCCAAGTTTAGTATCAATAAGTGCCTGATCTTTACCTGCGTGAATTTGCCCTACAACAACCGAGTAAGCCGCTTTTTTATCAGGGTCGGTAGCGCGTAGTGCAACGTGATCTACCTTTAACGTTGCCTCCATTTTTCCACCAACAGAACCAAATCGGTCAGATAGCGGGTGAACAGCTAAAGCAAAATTGTTTTTAGAATGTTTAGTTTTAATTTTAGTATTTGATCCACGGATCATCTGTCTAAGTTCACTACGGGTATTAGTAGAGTTAGCACTTGTAAGCGCTTTATTAGGGGAGGTAAATACCATGTAGCCTTTTTCATCAAGGTAGAAAAAATCAGGGTGTGCGTAAGTCTGAATTTCTTCTACATCTATTTCATCAATTTTACCGTCGTTGTTTAAATCTACTGGTACATTTATTTTCCAGTGTGATAAATCAAATTTACTTGCAGGTACTGGTGCATCGCTTTGCTGGTTATTGCTTTGCGTGCTTGTACAAGCGGTAAAAAGTAAAGGGGTGATAACGGCTAAAGCCGTAAGTTTAAATGTGGATGTATTTTTTATCATTATTGTCTCTGTGTGATGAAGTAAAAATTGCGCGGTACTGATATCGCTTAACTTTAATCTAACATACCAATTTAAAAATTAAAACTTACCAATTTGTGATTTTTTAGAATGCATTACTATTTACATACTTGGCTTTTGGTTAACCAATTATTTTGGTTGTTTTTATTACATATTTTTGTGGGTATTGAGCTAGGGGGCAGGAGTTTTTGTAATATAGCTTGGTATTCAACACTTACTTTTGTGTTTTTAATACTCTAATAGGTTACTAAGTAGTGCGTTTGTTTAGAGTAAAATAAAGAGTTGTAAGCTGTAACTTAATTGATTGGCTTTTTACTTCTAGGTGCGCCAAGGGTGATACAAATATGGCAAATACATACCGATAAAAATGCACTTATTCCAAGTGCGCCACCATAGCCATCAAGCCGTGGGACTAAATACTCAAAAAGTATTGAAAAAATAATAGCGGAGTTAGTCACTGTATATATGCCAAAACGGTGTGGGGCGCTCATACCTATAAAGGTACCGCCAAAAAATATAATGCTGTAAAGATCTGGATTTAAATTTAGCGCGCTAAAAATTAAGTAAGCAATTATAGACAGCGAAGCAGAAGCTCTTATGGCGTCAAAGCGATTATGCTTTGCTAAAAAAAAGGTTAAGAATGCGCCAAGCAGTGTTAAAAGAGGATACTCAAGGCTCATAGTACAATTCCTTTAGCTAAAACAAATATAGCAACGCTTGCAAAGGCAACGCTGCCAAGTTTTCCACCAAAACCAGTAAACATATTCATAGTAAGCACATACAAACTAGCGCCTATAAGCGAAATAATCGCAATTTCCCAATAACTGGTTATTAAATTAGTAGAGCACATACCAGCAAAACTACCTGCATAAATAGCAGCATAAGGATGATTTTTAACACTTTTAGGAAACGGTATAAATGATCCGATAAGTCCTGTTAATGCTGCCGAAATAACTAACGGCACATTAAATGTTGTATGCATCACAAAGCAGGATATAAAACCCATAAAAAAAGTGATGTATTTTAAAGATAAGAATTTAATCATAGTGCGCGCATTTTAAAGTAACCCTTTTAGGTTTAAAAGCATTGCCTGCAAATATAATGGCATAAGTAATGATTAATTTTGATAAGGCTAGGGTCTGTTGATCTTTCAAGGTTAAATTTGCAGCAGTCTGTTTGGTATTTAGGCAAGGCAGAGCCTATACAGTGTGGTTATTCCCCATAAA